>NZ_LT976853.1:3451328-3457147 GCF_900249755.1 Cupriavidus taiwanensis | reverse complement strand
GTTATACAGTGCTCGCACAGCAAAACGTGACTGGATCTTCGGATCTGGTCAGTCAGTTTTCTGAGAGTGAGCGACCGCTCGAAAGAGCGAGGACCTTCGGGTCCACACAGAGATTGAACTGAAGAGTTTGATCCTGGCTCAGATTGAACGCTGGCGGCATGCCTTACACATGCAAGTCGAACGGCAGCGCGGGCTTCGGCCTGGCGGCGAGTGGCGAACGGGTGAGTAATACATCGGAACGTGCCCTGTCGTGGGGGATAACTAGTCGAAAGATTAGCTAATACCGCATACGACCTGAGGGTGAAAGCGGGGGACCGGTAACGGCCTCGCGCGATAGGAGCGGCCGATGTCTGATTAGCTAGTTGGTGGGGTAAAGGCCTACCAAGGCGACGATCAGTAGCTGGTCTGAGAGGACGATCAGCCACACTGGGACTGAGACACGGCCCAGACTCCTACGGGAGGCAGCAGTGGGGAATTTTGGACAATGGGGGCAACCCTGATCCAGCAATGCCGCGTGTGTGAAGAAGGCCTTCGGGTTGTAAAGCACTTTTGTCCGGAAAGAAATGGCTCTGGTTAATACCCGGGGTCGATGACGGTACCGGAAGAATAAGCACCGGCTAACTACGTGCCAGCAGCCGCGGTAATACGTAGGGTGCGAGCGTTAATCGGAATTACTGGGCGTAAAGCGTGCGCAGGCGGTTTGGTAAGACAGGCGTGAAATCCCCGAGCTCAACTTGGGAATGGCGCTTGTGACTGCCAGGCTAGAGTATGTCAGAGGGGGGTAGAATTCCACGTGTAGCAGTGAAATGCGTAGAGATGTGGAGGAATACCGATGGCGAAGGCAGCCCCCTGGGACGTCACTGACGCTCATGCACGAAAGCGTGGGGAGCAAACAGGATTAGATACCCTGGTAGTCCACGCCCTAAACGATGTCAACTAGTTGTTGGGGATTCATTTCTTCAGTAACGTAGCTAACGCGTGAAGTTGACCGCCTGGGGAGTACGGTCGCAAGATTAAAACTCAAAGGAATTGACGGGGACCCGCACAAGCGGTGGATGATGTGGATTAATTCGATGCAACGCGAAAAACCTTACCTACCCTTGACATGCCACTAACGAAGCAGAGATGCATTAGGTGCCCGAAAGGGAAAGTGGACACAGGTGCTGCATGGCTGTCGTCAGCTCGTGTCGTGAGATGTTGGGTTAAGTCCCGCAACGAGCGCAACCCTTGTCTCTAGTTGCTACGAAAGGGCACTCTAGAGAGACTGCCGGTGACAAACCGGAGGAAGGTGGGGATGACGTCAAGTCCTCATGGCCCTTATGGGTAGGGCTTCACACGTCATACAATGGTGCGTACAGAGGGTTGCCAACCCGCGAGGGGGAGCTAATCCCAGAAAACGCATCGTAGTCCGGATCGTAGTCTGCAACTCGACTACGTGAAGCTGGAATCGCTAGTAATCGCGGATCAGCATGCCGCGGTGAATACGTTCCCGGGTCTTGTACACACCGCCCGTCACACCATGGGAGTGGGTTTTGCCAGAAGTAGTTAGCCTAACCGCAAGGAGGGCGATTACCACGGCAGGGTTCATGACTGGGGTGAAGTCGTAACAAGGTAGCCGTATCGGAAGGTGCGGCTGGATCACCTCCTTTCCAGAGGCTTGTGTCTCAAGCCTAGCGTTCACACTTATCGGTTTGTTTGCTGTTACAGCCAAGGGTCTGTAGCTCAGGTGGTTAGAGCACCGTCTTGATAAGGCGNAGGTGGGGATGACGTCAAGTCCTCATGGCCCTTATGGGTAGGGCTTCACACGTCATACAATGGTGCGTACAGAGGGTTGCCAACCCGCGAGGGGGAGCTAATCCCAGAAAACGCATCGTAGTCCGGATCGTAGTCTGCAACTCGACTACGTGAAGCTGGAATCGCTAGTAATCGCGGATCAGCATGCCGCGGTGAATACGTTCCCGGGTCTTGTACACACCGCCCGTCACAC
The DNA here is from genome assembly GCF_900249755.1 of Cupriavidus taiwanensis. Classification (NCBI taxonomy): domain Bacteria; kingdom Pseudomonadati; phylum Pseudomonadota; class Betaproteobacteria; order Burkholderiales; family Burkholderiaceae; genus Cupriavidus; species Cupriavidus taiwanensis. Next base: position 3,455,160 of record NZ_LT976853.1, on the reverse strand, counting down.
CATGGGAGTGGGTTTTGCCAGAAGTAGTTAGCCTAACCGCAAGGAGGGCGATTACCACGGCAGGGTTCATGACTGGGGTGAAGTCGTAACAAGGTAGCCGTATCGGAAGGTGCGGCTGGATCACCTCCTTTCCAGAGGCTTGTGTCTCAAGCCTAGCGTTCACACTTATCGGTTTGTTTGCTGTTACAGCCAAGGGTCTGTAGCTCAGGTGGTTAGAGCACCGTCTTGATAAGGCGGGGGTCGTAGGTTCAAGTCCTACCAGACCCACCAAGTTATCCGTACGGGGGATTAGCTCAGCTGGGAGAGCACCTGCTTTGCAAGCAGGGGGTCGTCGGTTCGATCCCGTCATCCTCCACCATCGCTTTGATGGGCCTGGTTACCTTGGATTGGTGGTCAAATGAAAGCATTCGTTGCTGAGTGCTTTCATTTGGCATTGCCAAGCGACGAAAGTCGGCTGTTCTTTAACAATATGGGATGTAGTAAAGGTGTCGCGAAGCGTTGATGAGACGCTGCAGTACCCAAACGCGATACCGGGTTGTGATTGTATCAACCAAAATGTATTTAAGTGATCGAAAGATGACTTGGAATACGGCACAAATGCGAGAACTCATCCTGTAGCGACATGTTTCGAGCAATCGAGACACACTCGTTATAGGGTCAAGCGAACAAGTGCATGTGGTGGATGCCTTGGCGATCACAGGCGATGAAGGACGCGGTAGCCTGCGAAAAGCTTCGGGGAGCTGGCAAACAAGCTTTGATCCGGAGATGTCCGAATGGGGAAACCCGGCCCGAATGGGTCATCCCACACTGAATTCATAGGTGTGGGAAGCGAACGCGGCGAACTGAAACATCTAAGTAGCTGCAGGAACAGAAATCAACCGAGATTCCCAAAGTAGTGGCGAACGAAATGGGAAGAGCCTTGTACTCTTTAGCAGTGGTGTTAGCAGAACGGGATGGAAAGCCCGGCCATAGCAGGTGATAGCCCTGTATGCGAAAACACGATTGTGGAACTAGGTGTACGACAAGTAGGGCGGGACACGTGAAATCCTGTCTGAAGATGGGGGGACCATCCTCCAAGGCTAAATACTCGTGATCGACCGATAGTGAACCAGTACCGTGAGGGAAAGGCGAAAAGAACCCCGGGAGGGGAGTGAAATAGATCCTGAAACCGCATGCATACAAACAGTCGGAGCCTCTTCGGGGGTGACGGCGTACCTTTTGTATAATGGGTCAGCGACTTACATTCAGTGGCAAGCTTAACCGATTAGGGAAGGCGTAGCGAAAGCGAGTCCGAACAGGGCGTTGAGTCGCTGGGTGTAGACCCGAAACCAGATGATCTATCCATGGCCAGGTTGAAGGTGCGGTAACACGTACTGGAGGACCGAACCCACTAACGTTGAAAAGTTAGGGGATGAGCTGTGGATAGGGGTGAAAGGCTAAACAAATCTGGAAATAGCTGGTTCTCTCCGAAAACTATTTAGGTAGTGCCTCGTGTCTCACCTTCGGGGGTAGAGCACTGTCATGGTTGGGGGGTCTATTGCTGATTACCCCGCCATAGCAAACTCCGAATACCGAAGAGTGCAATCACGGGAGACAGACATCGGGTGCTAACGTCCGGTGTCAAGAGGGAAACAACCCAGACCGCCAGCTAAGGTCCCCAAATATGGCTAAGTGGGAAACGAAGTGGGAAGGCTAAAACAGTCAGGAGGTTGGCTTAGAAGCAGCCACCCTTTAAAGAAAGCGTAATAGCTCACTGATCGAGTCGTCCTGCGCGGAAGATGTAACGGGGCTAAGCCATATACCGAAGCTGCGGACGCGTGCGTTCCTTTAAGTGCACCAAGCTTGTCGATGCGCAGCATCGACAAAGCCGCCAACAATGATCGATGGTGGTTGTGCTAGTGGATTTAAAGGAGCGCACGCGTGGTAGGAGAGCGTTCTGTAAGCCTGTGAAGGTGTCTTGTAAAGGATGCTGGAGGTATCAGAAGTGCGAATGCTGACATGAGTAGCGATAAAGGGGGTGAAAGGCCCCCTCGCCGTAAGCCCAAGGTTTCCTACGCAACGTTCATCGGCGTAGGGTGAGTCGGCCCCTAAGGCGAGGCAGAGATGCGTAGCTGATGGGAAGCAGGTTAATATTCCTGCACCGTCGTATGATGCGATGGGGGGACGGATCGCGGAAGGTTGTCCGGGTGTTGGAAGTCCCGGTCCCTGCATTGGAGAAGGCGCTCAGGCAAATCCGGGCGCGGGATTCAAGGATGTGGGGCGAGCGGCCTAGTGCTGCGAAGCAATTGGAAGTGGTTCCAAGAAAAGCCTCTAAGCTTCAGTCATACGAGACCGTACCGCAAACCGACACAGGTGGGCGAGATGAGTATTCTAAGGCGCTTGAGAGAACTCGGGAGAAGGAACTCGGCAAATTGGTACCGTAACTTCGGGATAAGGTACGCCCTGGTAGCTTGACTGGCCTGCGCCAGAAGGGTGAAGGGGTTGCAATAAAATGGTGGCTGCGACTGTTTAATAAAAACACAGCACTCTGCAAACACGAAAGTGGACGTATAGGGTGTGACGCCTGCCCGGTGCCGGAAGATTAAATGATGGGGTGCAAGCTCTTGATTGAAGTCCCGGTAAACGGCGGCCGTAACTATAACGGTCCTAAGGTAGCGAAATTCCTTGTCGGGTAAGTTCCGACCTGCACGAATGGCGTAACGATGGCCACACTGTCTCCTCCCGAGACTCAGCGAAGTTGAAGTGTTTGTGATGATGCAATCTCCCCGCGGCTAGACGGAAAGACCCCATGAACCTTTACTGTAGCTTTGCATTGGACTTTGAACCGATCTGTGTAGGATAGGTGGGAGGCTTTGAAGCGTGGACGCCAGTTCACGTGGAGCCGTCCTTGAAATACCACCCTGGTTTGTTTGAGGTTCTAACCTTGGCCCGTGAATCCGGGTCGGGGACAGTGCATGGTAGGCAGTTTGACTGGGGCGGTCTCCTCCCAAAGTGTAACGGAGGAGTTCGAAGGTACGCTTGGTACGGTCGGACATCGTACCTAAAGTGCAATGGCAAAAGCGTGCTTAACTGCGAGACCGACAAGTCGAGCAGGTGCGAAAGCAGGACATAGTGATCCGGTGGTTCTGAATGGAAGGGCCATCGCTCAACGGATAAAAGGTACTCTGGGGATAACAGGCTGATACCGCCCAAGAGTTCATATCGACGGCGGTGTTTGGCACCTCGATGTCGGCTCATCTCATCCTGGGGCTGTAGCCGGTCCCAAGGGTATGGCTGTTCGCCATTTAAAGAGGTACGTGAGCTGGGTTTAAAACGTCGTGAGACAGTTTGGTCCCTATCTGCCGTGGGCGTTGGAATCTTGACGGGGGCTGCTCCTAGTACGAGAGGACCGGAGTGGACGTACCGCTGGTGTACCTGTTGTCTCGCCAGAGGCATCGCAGGGTAGCTATGTACGGAAGAGATAACCGCTGAAAGCATCTAAGCGGGAAACTCGCCTGAAGATGAGGATTCCCTGGAGGCTTGACCTCCTTGAAGGGTCGTTCGAGACCAGGACGTTGATAGGCTGGGTGTGGAAGCGCAGTAATGCGTTAAGCTAACCAGTACTAATTGCCCGTAAGGCTTGATCCTATAACCAGTGTGTTTTGCCTGGTGTGTGATCGCGACTGTGCCGAAACAGTTGACACGCACAACCCCAACTACATCCCGATTCGCAGCGTTGCCCGCAACCGCAGCGCTGCAACCCCTCATGCCTGGTGACCATAGCGAGCTGGAACCACCCCTTCCCATCCCGAACAGGTCCGTGAAACAGCTCCGCGCCGATGATAGTGCGGAT
>NZ_LT976853.1:3438416-3451228 GCF_900249755.1 Cupriavidus taiwanensis | reverse complement strand
TGTTCGATAGCGAATGCGGCACCAACCGGCCGCATTCGTTGCCAGAGGGGTTGGCGCAAGCGTCGACCCCGAAGTTGTTTTAGGGGTATAGCTCAACTGGCAGAGCGTCGGTCTCCAAAACCGAAGGTTGGGGGTTCGATTCCCTCTGCCCCTGCCAAATCAATCAGCCGCGTCGCGAGGAGCAATCGTGACGCGGCTTAGTCTCGTTTGCGAAACATGGCCAATCCCAATGTTGAAACCGTGAACGCCAGCAGCGGCAAGTGGATGCTTGGCGTCGCGGTGCTGCTGGTGGTTGCGGGCGTCATCGGTTTCTATGCACTGGCACAGCAACCGTCTTATGTACGTGGCGCCGCACTGTTCGGTGGTATTGCACTGGGTATCGTGGTTGCGCTGGTGTCGGCACCGGGCAAGGACTTTATCGGGTTCGCCAAGGAATCGTATCGGGAAGTTCGCAAGGTCGTCTGGCCGACGCGCAAGGAAGCCGGGCAGATGACGGGGCTGGTCTTTGTCTTTGTCGTCATCATGGCCCTGTTCCTGTGGTCGGCGGACAAGCTCATCGAGTGGGTCGTCTTCTCGCTCGTATTGGGCTGGAAATAAGAGGTAGCACATGACGGATAACGCTCAGCAGGAAACCACCGCGCCGGAATCGCCTTCGTCGAAGAAGCGCTGGTATGTCGTGCATGCCTACTCCGGCATGGAGAAGAGCGTGCAACGCGCGCTGCAGGAGCGCATCGAGCGCGCCGAGATGCAGGACAAGTTTGGCCGCATCCTGGTGCCGTCCGAAGAAGTCGTGGAAATCAAGGGCGGCCACAAGTCGGTCACCGAGCGTCGTTTCTTCCCCGGCTACGTGCTGGTGGAAATGGAAATGACCGACGAAACCTGGCACCTGGTGAAGAACACCAGCAAGGTGACCGGTTTCGTGGGCGGTGCCCGCAATCGCCCGAGCCCGATTTCGCAGCGCGAAGTCGACAAGATCATGACCCAGATGCAGGAAGGGGTCGAGAAGCCGCGTCCCAAGACGCTGTTCGAAGTGGGCGAAATGGTGCGCGTCAAGGACGGCCCGTTCACCGACTTCAACGGCAACGTGGAAGAAGTGAACTACGAGAAGTCGCGCCTGCGCGTCTCGGTCACCATCTTCGGGCGTGCCACGCCGGTCGAGCTCGAGTTCGGCCAGGTCGAGAAGGTTTAAGGAATTTGCCGGCTGCGGCCTGAAAGGGCGGCAACCGGCAACGGCGACGCCCCGGTGGCGGCGCCAAGAGGAGCGTGAGGTCGTGCCACCGGTGCGGCGACAGCGCGTTACGACTCAACAGGATCGCATCCCGAAAGGGCGATCCGGATTGGAGTAAAGATGGCCAAGAAGATCATTGGCTTTATCAAGCTGCAGATTCCGGCTGGTAAGGCAAATCCCTCCCCGCCCGTTGGTCCCGCACTGGGTCAGCGTGGTCTGAACATCATGGAGTTCTGCAAGGCGTTCAACGCCCAGACCCAGGGTATGGAACCCGGTCTGCCGGTGCCGGTGGTGATTACCGCCTTCGCCGACAAGAGCTTCACCTTCGTGATGAAGTCGCCCCCCGCGACCGTGCTGATCAAGAAGGCAGCCGGCATCGCCAAGGGTTCGCCGAAGCCCCACACCGACAAGGTTGGCAAGATCACCCGCGCCCAGGCTGAAGAAATCGCCAAGGCCAAGAACGCTGACCTGACCGCTGCCGACCTGGACGCCGCCGTGCGTACCATCGCCGGTTCGGCACGTTCGATGGGCATCACCGTGGAGGGTCTGTAAATGGCTAAGGTTTCCAAGCGCGTCGCCGCCAACAAGGCGAAGATCGAGCGTACCAAGTTCTACCCGATCGACGAGGCCCTGGGCCTGGTGAAGGGCTGCGCCTCGGCGAAGTTCGACGAGTCGATCGACGTGGCCGTGCAACTGGGCATCGACGCCAAGAAGTCGGACCAGGTGGTTCGTGGCTCCGTGGTGCTGCCTGCCGGTACCGGCAAGTCGGTGCGCGTGGCCGTGTTCGCCCAGGGCGACAAGGCCGAGGCCGCCAAGGCCGCCGGTGCCGACATCGTCGGCATGGAAGACCTGGCTGAGCAAGTCAAGGCCGGCAACCTGAACTTCGACGTCGTGATCGCTTCGCCGGACACGATGCGTATCGTCGGTACGCTGGGCCAGATCCTGGGCCCGCGCGGCCTGATGCCGAACCCGAAGGTTGGCACCGTGACCCCCGATGTGGCCCAGGCCGTGAAGAACGCCAAGGCCGGTCAGGTCCAGTTCCGTGTCGACAAGGCCGGCATCATCCACGCCACCATCGGCCGCCGTTCGTTCGAAGACGCCGCGCTGAAGAGCAACCTGTCGGCGCTGCTGGACGCGCTGGTCAAGGCCAAGCCGGCCACCAGCAAGGGCGTGTACCTGCGCAAGGTCGCGGTCTCGTCGACCATGGGCGTGGGCGTGCGTGTCGACCAGGCTACGCTGGCAGCCTGAGCTGACGGCAAATTGCTGACCGGGACCCGATAACACCGGTCGGCAACAAGAATTGAAGGTCCACGCCGCCGGCGTGGATCGTCTCCGGACCGCAAGGAAAGGAGCAAGGCTTTGGGCAGTGGTGCCATGTTCGATGCGAACGCGTCGGCCGGCACTGCTGGTTATCAAAGACCGCTGGTGTTCTTGTCCGCGGCAGCATTGCGGAAAGGGCTTAATCGGTCGGTGCGTGCGCGAAGGCTTCCGGGCCCGAGCGACGTGTTCCGGCCAGCCAGCGCAGATGGCGCACCCGAAGGGATTGAAGCAACCGGGCACTGTCCCGGGTGATTCGGGCCAATCGGACGCCGTTCGTTTGTGCTGACGTGAAGGCTCCGGTATTGCCGGAGGCATAGCGTCATTTTGGAGCTTAACCGTGCCACTCAATATTGAAGATAAGAAGGCCGTCGTTGCTGAGGTCTCGGCGCAAGTCGCCAAGGCCCAGACCATCGTCGTCGCCGAATATCGCGGCATTGCGGTTGGCGATCTGACCAAGCTGCGTGCTACCGCTCGCCAGCAAGGCGTGTACCTGCGCGTTCTGAAGAACACGCTGGCCCGCCGTGCCGTCGAAGGTACGCCGTTTGCAGGCCTCGCAGAGCAGATGACCGGTCCGCTGATCTACGGTATTTCCGAAGATGCAGTGGCCTCGGCCAAGGTTCTGAACGACTTCGCCAAGACCAACGACAAGCTGGTCCTGCGCGCCGGGTCGTATGACGGCAAGGTTCTCGACGCTGCCGCCGTGAAGGCGCTGGCCTCGATCCCGAGCCGCGACGAACTGATTGCTCAGCTGCTGGGCGTGATGCAGGCACCGGTGTCGGGCTTCGCCCGTCTGCTGGCTGCCCTGGCCGCCAAGAAGGCAGAAGGCGCTCCCGCGGAAGCGGAAGCTGCCGGCGCCTAAGGCAATCCAGGCCGCGCATCGAAAGATCGCATTACCGATACCGAATCAAATCTAGTAGGAGTATTTCAAATGGCAATCACCAAAGACGACATCCTGGAAGCCGTTGGCGCGATGTCCGTGATGGAACTGAACGACCTGGTCAAGGCGTTCGAAGAGAAGTTTGGCGTGTCGGCCGCTGCCATGGCCGTGGCTGCTGCTCCGGGCGCTGCCGGTGCTGCTGCTGCTGAAGAGCAGACCGAGTTCAACGTGATCCTGGCCGAAGTCGGCGCCAACAAGGTTGGCGTGATCAAGGCGGTTCGCGAAATCACCGGCCTGGGCCTGAAGGAAGCCAAGGACCTGGTCGATGGCGCACCGAAGGCCGTCAAGGAAGGCGTGGACAAGGCCGCTGCTGCCGAAGCCAAGAAGAAGCTGGAAGACGCCGGCGCCAAGGTCGACGTCAAGTAATGCTGTACTCGCGTGCCCTCGCGGCACGCGAATGGGGCTGGCAAAGGGAAATTCCCGGCGCCAGCCTTTTTGCGCTTGTGCGATTGTGTTTTAGTCACCACTCGACACAGCGCTAATGCAGTAAAAGTGATGTTTGCGGTTCGCGGCGAAGATGTATTTGCCGGCGAATCAGCAGAGGCCAAACATCAGTGGCACACTAAGTGGTTGCTGCTGATGTTTGTCTTCTGAACCGACTGCAGAAGACAAGTTTGGTCGGGTGTCCCCCGGGCGAGTACAGGCGTTGCGCTTGATGCGACGACCACACCGCCCGCAGCGTGCGGACACCGTCAGCCAGAGGTTGGTAGCGGCCAACCGCCAAATCCCCTCCCAGTCGCTGAACACCTCAGGTCCGGCCAGGTCCAGCCAGCCCTGCGATGATTCGGAGATCCCATGGCGTACAGCTTCACCGAAAAGAAGCGCATTCGCAAAAGTTTTGCGAAGCGCGCGACGGTACATCAGGTTCCATTCCTGCTTGCCACCCAGATTGAATCCTACACCCAGTTCTTGCAAGCGGATACGCCACCCGCACGTCGCAAGACCGAAGGCCTCCAGGCCGCTTTCAACGCAATTTTCCCGATCTCCTCGCATAACGGGCTCGCCCGTATGGAGTTCGTCTCGTATCACCTGTCCAACCCGCCGTTCGACGTCAAGGAATGTCAGCAGCGTGGCCTGACCTTCCATTCGGCGCTGCGCGCCAAGGTTCGCCTGATCATCAACGATCGCGAGAACCCGGGCAAGGTCAAGGAAGTGAAGGAGCAGGAAGTCTACATGGGCGAGATCCCGCTGATGACTTCCACGGGTTCGTTCGTCATCAACGGCACCGAGCGTGTCATCGTCTCGCAGCTGCACCGCTCGCCGGGCGTGTTCTTCGAGCACGACAAGGGCAAGACCCACAGCTCGGGCAAGCTGCTGTTCTCGGCTCGCATCATTCCCTACCGCGGTTCGTGGCTGGACTTTGAATTCGACCCGAAGGACATCCTGTACTTCCGCGTCGACCGCCGCCGCAAGATGCCGGTGACGATCCTGCTGAAGTCGATCGGCCTGACCCCGGAACAGATCCTGGCGCACTTCTTCGTGTTCGACAACTTCACGCTGCAGGCCGAAGGCGCGCAGCTGGAGTTCGTGCCCGAGCGCCTGCGCGGTGAAGTCGCGCGCTTCGACATCGCCGACAAGAACGGCCGCGTGGTGGTCGAGAAGGACAAGCGGATCAACGCCAAGCACATCCGCGACCTGGACTCGGCCGGCACCAAGCTGATCAGCGTGCCGGAAGACTACCTGCTGGGCCGCGTGCTGGCCAAGAACATCATCGACCCGGATACCGGCGAGGTGATTGCCAACGCCAACGACGAGCTGACCGAAACGCTGCTGGAAAACCTGCGCGAAGCCGGCGTCAAGCAGATCCAGACCCTGTACACCAACGACCTGGACCAGGGCCCGTACATGTCGCAGACCCTGCGCGTGGACGAGACCGCCGACCAGACCGCTGCGCGTATCGCGATCTACCGCATGATGCGCCCGGGCGAGCCGCCGACCGAGGAAGCCGTGGAAGCGCTGTTCCAGCGCCTGTTCTACAGCGAAGAGTCGTACGACCTGTCGCGCGTGGGCCGCATGAAGGTCAACAGCCGCCTGGGCCGCCCCAGCGGCGAAGGCGCCATGGTGCTGCAGGACGAGGACATCCTCGAGACCATCAAGATCCTGGTGAACCTGCGCAACGGCAAGGGCGAGGTCGATGACATCGACCACCTGGGCAACCGCCGCGTGCGTTGCGTCGGCGAACTGGCCGAGAACCAGTTCCGCGCGGGCCTGTCGCGCGTGGAGCGTGCCGTCAAGGAACGTCTGGGCCAGGCCGAGACCGAGAACCTGATGCCGCACGACCTGATCAACTCGAAGCCGATCTCGTCGGCAATCCGCGAGTTCTTCGGTTCGTCGCAGCTGTCGCAGTTCATGGACCAGACCAACCCGCTGTCCGAGATCACGCACAAGCGCCGTGTCTCGGCACTGGGCCCGGGCGGCCTGACGCGCGAGCGCGCCGGCTTTGAAGTCCGTGACGTGCACCCGACCCACTACGGCCGCGTGTGCCCGATCGAAACGCCGGAAGGTCCGAACATCGGCCTGATCAACTCGCTGGCGCTGTACGCCCGCCTGAACGAATACGGCTTCCTGGAAACGCCGTACCGCAAGGTGGTCGACAGCAAGCTGACCGACCAGGTCGACTACCTGTCCGCGATCGAGGAAGGCAAGTATGTGGTGGCGCAGGCCAACGCGACGGTCGACGCCGACGGCAACCTGACCGACGAACTGGTGTCGTCGCGTGAAGGCTCCGAGCGGGAAACCCGCATGGTGACGCCGGACCGCGTGCAGTACATCGACGTGGCGCCGTCGCAGATCGTGTCGGCCGCTGCCTCGCTGGTGCCGTTCCTGGAACACGATGACGCGAACCGTGCACTGATGGGCGCGAACATGCAGCGCCAGGCCGTGCCCTGCCTGCGTCCGGACAAGCCGCTGGTCGGCACCGGCATCGAGCGCACCGTTGCGGTCGACTCGGGTACGGCCGTGCAGGCGATGCGTGGCGGCGTGGTCGACTACGTCGACGCGATGCGTATCGTGATCCGCGTGAACGACGACGAAGCCGTGGCCGGTGAAGTCGGCGTGGACATCTACAACCTGATCAAGTACACGCGCTCGAACCAGAACACCAACATCAACCAGCGTCCGATGGTCAAGGTGGGCGACCACGTGGCCCGCGGCGACGTCATCGCCGACGGCGCCTCGACCGACCTGGGTGAGCTGGCTCTTGGCCAGAACATGCTGGTGGCGTTCATGCCGTGGAACGGCTACAACTTCGAGGATTCGATCCTGATCTCGGAGCGTGTGGTGGCCGAAGACCGCTATACCTCGATCCACATCGAGGAACTGTCGGTCGTTGCCCGCGACACCAAGCTGGGACCGGAAGAAATCACGCGCGATATCTCGAACCTGGCCGAGGCCCAGCTGGCTCGCCTGGACGAGTCGGGCATCACCTACATCGGCGCCGAGGTCGAAGCCGGCGACGTGCTGGTGGGCAAGGTCACGCCCAAGGGCGAGACCCAGCTGACCCCGGAAGAGCAGCTGCTGCGCGCGATCTTCGGCGAGAAGGCTTCGGACGTGAAGGACACCTCGCTGCGCGTGCCGTCGGGCATGAGCGGCATCGTGATCGACGTCCAGGTCTTCACCCGCGAAGGCGTGACGCGCGACAAGCGTGCCCAGTCGATCATCGACGACGAACTGAAGCGCTACCGCCTGGACCTGAACGACCAGCTGCGTATCGTGGAAGGCGATGCGTTCCAGCGTCTGGAGCGTCTGCTGGTCGACAAGACCGTCAACGGCGGTCCGAAGAAGCTGGCCAAGGGCGCCAAGATCACCAAGGAATACCTGGCGGACATCGACAGGTACCACTGGTTCGACATCCGTCCGGCCGACGAGGAACTGGCTGCCCAGCTGGAAGCCGTCAAGGAAGCCATCGAGCAGAAGCGCCACGAGTTCGACCTGGCCTTCGAAGAGAAGCGCAAGAAGCTCACGCAGGGCGACGAACTGCCGCCGGGCGTGATCAAGATGGTCAAGGTGTACCTGGCCGTCAAGCGCCGCCTGCAGCCTGGCGACAAGATGGCCGGCCGTCACGGCAACAAGGGTGTGGTGTCGAAGATCGTGCCGATCGAAGACATGCCGTACATGGCGGACGGTACGCCGGCCGACATCGTGCTGAACCCGCTGGGCGTGCCGTCGCGGATGAACGTGGGCCAGATCCTGGAAACCCACCTGGGCTGGGCCGCGCGCGGCCTGGGCCAGCGCATCGGCGACATGCTCAAGGCGCAAGCCAAGGCGCAGGAACTGCGCACGCTGCTCTCGCAGATCTACAACGAGAGCGGCAAGCCGGAAGACCTGGACAGCCTCTCCGACGCCGAAGTGCTGGAACTGGCGAGCAACCTGAAGAAGGGCGTGCCGTTCGCCACGCCGGTGTTCGACGGTGCCCACGAGGACGAAATCCGCCGCATGCTGGACCTGGCCTACCCGGACGACGTTGCCCGCGAAAAGGGCCTGACGGCGTCCAAGCAGCAGGTCACGCTGTTCGACGGCCGCACCGGCGAAGCGTTCGAGCGTCCGGTTACGCTGGGTGTGATGCACATGCTGAAGCTGCACCACCTGGTCGACGACAAGATGCACGCACGTTCCACCGGCCCGTACTCGCTGGTGACGCAGCAGCCGCTGGGTGGTAAAGCCCAGTTCGGCGGCCAGCGTTTCGGTGAGATGGAAGTGTGGGCACTGGAAGCCTACGGCGCGTCGTACGTGCTGCAGGAAATGCTGACGGTCAAGTCCGATGACGTGAACGGCCGTACCAAGGTGTACGAGAACATCGTCAAGGGCGAGCACTCGATCGACGCCGGCATGCCGGAATCGTTCAACGTGCTGGTGAAGGAAATCCGCTCGCTGGGTATCGACATCGACCTCGATCGCTACTGATCGGGCAGGTGAGGGCAGCGGCCATGGCCGCTGCCCGCCAGCGAAGGATTTCCCACAGGATGAATGCCATCGATCCGGACCGATTCCGGGCCGGTGGCGAAACAAGGAGTTGCAATGAAAGCATTGCTCGATCTCTTTAAGCAGGTACAGCAGGAAGAGCAGTTCGACGCGATCAAGATCGGCCTGGCCTCGCCCGAGAAGATCCGTTCGTGGTCGTACGGTGAAGTCAAGAAGCCGGAAACGATCAACTACCGTACGTTCAAGCCGGAACGCGACGGCCTGTTCTGCGCCAAGATCTTTGGCCCGATCAAGGACTACGAGTGCCTGTGCGGCAAGTACAAGCGCCTGAAGCACCGTGGCGTGATCTGCGAGAAGTGCGGCGTTGAAGTGACGCTGGCCAAGGTGCGCCGCGAGCGCATGGGCCATATCGAACTGGCCGCGCCGACCGCGCACATCTGGTTCCTGAAGTCGCTGCCGTCGCGCCTGGGCATGGTCCTGGACATGACGCTGCGCGACATCGAGCGCGTGCTGTACTTCGAAGCATTCGTGGTGATCGAACCCGGCATGACCCCGCTCAAGAAGAGCCAGATCATGTCCGAAGACGACTACCTGGCGAAGTGCGACGAGTACGGCGAGGGCGAGTTCGTCGCCATGATGGGTGCCGAGGGCATCCGTGAGCTGCTGCGCGGCATCGACATCGAGAAGCAGATCGAACAGATCCGCGCCGAGCTGCAGGCCACCGGCTCCGAAGCCAAGATCAAGAAGTTCGCCAAGCGCCTGAAGGTGCTCGAGGCCTTCCAGCGTTCGGGCATCAAGCCCGAGTGGATGATCCTTGAAGTGCTGCCGGTGCTGCCGCCCGAGCTGCGTCCTCTGGTGCCGCTGGACGGCGGCCGCTTCGCGACCTCGGACCTGAACGACCTGTACCGCCGCGTCATCAACCGTAACAACCGCCTGAAGCGCCTGCTGGAGCTGAAGGCCCCTGAAATCATCGTGCGCAACGAAAAGCGCATGCTGCAGGAAGCGGTTGACTCGCTGCTGGACAACGGCCGTCGCGGCAAGGCGATGACCGGCGCCAACAAGCGTCCGCTGAAGTCCCTGGCCGAAATGATCAAGGGCAAGGGCGGCCGTTTCCGTCAGAACCTGCTGGGCAAGCGCGTCGACTACTCGGGCCGTTCGGTCATCGTGGTGGGCCCGACGCTCAAGCTGCACCAGTGCGGCCTGCCCAAGCTGATGGCGCTCGAGCTGTTCAAGCCGTTCATCTTCCACAAGCTGGAAACGATGGGCATCGCCACCACCATCAAGGCGGCGAAGAAGGAAGTCGAAAGCCAGACCCCGGTGGTGTGGGACATCCTCGAAGAGGTGATCCGCGAGCACCCGGTGATGCTGAACCGCGCGCCGACGCTGCACCGCCTGGGCATCCAGGCGTTCGAGCCGGTGCTGATCGAAGGCAAGGCCATCCAGCTGCACCCGCTGGTCTGCGCGGCGTTCAACGCCGACTTCGACGGTGACCAGATGGCCGTCCACGTGCCGCTGTCGCTGGAAGCGCAGATGGAAGCCCGCACGCTGATGCTGGCCTCCAACAACGTGCTGTTCCCGGCCAACGGCGACCCGTCGATCGTGCCGTCGCAGGACGTGGTGCTGGGTCTGTACTACACGACCCGCGACAAGATCAACGGCCGCGGCGAGGGCATGACCTTCGCCGACATCAGCGAAGTGATTCGCGCGTACGAGAACAAGGAAGTCGAACTGGCTTCGCGCGTGAACGTGCGTATCACCGAGTATGAACTGGTCGACAAGGACGCCGAGGGCGACGCCCGTTTCGCGCCCAAGATCACGCTGCAGGCCACCACGGTCGGCCGCGCGATCCTGTCCGAGATCCTGCCGAAGGGCCTGCCCTTCTCGGTGCTGAACAAGCCGCTGAAGAAGAAGGAAATCTCGCGCCTGATCAACACGGCGTTCCGCCGCTGCGGCCTGCGCGAGACCGTGATCTTCGCCGACAAGCTGCTGCAGTCGGGCTTCCGCCTGGCGACCCGCGCCGGTATCTCGATCGCGATCGACGACATGCTGGTGCCGCCGGCCAAGGAAAAGATCATCGCCGAGGCCTCGGCCAAGGTGAAGGAATACGACAAGCAGTACATGTCGGGTCTGGTGACCGACCAGGAACGCTACAACAACGTCGTGGACATCTGGGGCGCCGCCGGCGACCAGGTGGGCAAGGCGATGATGGAGCAGCTCCAGCACGAAGACGTGGTCGACCGCGAAGGCAAGACCGTGAAGCAGGAGTCGTTCAACTCCATCTACATGATGGCCGACTCGGGCGCACGGGGTTCCGCCGCGCAGATCCGCCAGCTGGCCGGCATGCGTGGCCTGATGGCCAAGCCGGACGGCTCGATCATCGAAACGCCGATTACGGCGAACTTCCGTGAAGGCCTGAACGTTCTGCAGTACTTCATCTCGACCCACGGCGCCCGTAAGGGCCTGGCCGATACGGCACTGAAGACCGCGAACTCGGGTTACCTGACCCGCCGCCTGGTCGACGTGACGCAGGATCTGGTCGTAGTGGAAGACGATTGCGGCACCTCCAACGGCGTGGCCATGAAGGCCCTGGTCGAAGGCGGTGAAGTCATCGAAGCGCTGCGCGACCGTATTCTCGGCCGCGTCACCGTGGCCGACGTGGTCAACCCGGAAACCCAGGAAACCGCGATCGAAGCCGGCACGCTGCTGGACGAAGACCTGGTCGAGCTGATCGACAACATCGGCGTGGACGAAGTCAAGGTCCGCACCCCGCTGTCGTGCGACACGCGCTACGGCCTGTGCGCCAAGTGCTACGGCCGCGACCTGGGCCGCGGCGTGCTGGTGAACTCGGGCGAAGCGGTGGGCGTGATCGCCGCGCAGTCGATCGGCGAGCCGGGCACGCAGCTGACCATGCGTACCTTCCACATCGGTGGTGCGGCATCGCGTGCGGCAGTGGCCTCGAGCGTGGAAGCGAAGGCGACCGGTACGGTGCGCTTCACCGCGACCATGCGCTACGTGACCAACGCCAAGGGCGAACTGATCGTGATCTCGCGTTCGGGCGAGGCGCTGATCACCGACGACCACGGCCGCGAGCGCGAGCGCCACAAGATCCCGTACGGCGCCACGCTGCTGGTGCAGGACGGCCAGGCGATCAAGGCCGGCACGCAACTGGCGACCTGGGACGCGCTGACGCGCCCGATCGTTTCGGAGTACTCGGGCACGATCAAGTTCGAGAACGTCGAAGAAGGCGTGACCGTCGCCAAGCAGATGGACGAAGTGACGGGCCTGTCGACCCTGGTGGTGATCGACGCCAAGCGCCGCACGGCCGCAACCAAGGGCATCCGCCCGCAGGTGAAGCTGCTCGACGCCAACGGCCAGGAAGTGAAGATCCCGGGCACGGACCACTCCGTGACCATCGGCTTCCAGGTCGGCGCGCTGATTACCGTGAAGGACGGCCAGCAGGTGCACGTGGGTGAAGTGCTCGCGCGTATCCCGACCGAATCGCAGAAGACCCGCGACATTACCGGTGGTCTGCCGCGCGTGGCCGAGCTGTTCGAAGCGCGTTCGCCGAAGGACGCCGCCGTGCTGGCGGAAGTCACCGGCACGACCTCGTTCGGCAAGGACACCAAGGGCAAGCAGCGCCTGGTCATCACCGACCTGGACGGCAATGCCCACGAGTTCCTGATCGCGAAGGAAAAGCAGGTGCTGGTGCACGACGGCCAGGTGGTGAACAAGGGCGAAATGATCGTGGAAGGTCCGGCAGACCCGCACGACATCCTGCGCCTGAAGGGCATCGAAGAGCTGGCGCACTACATCGTCGACGAAGTCCAGGACGTGTACCGTCTGCAGGGCGTGAAGATCAACGACAAGCACATCGAGGTGATCGTTCGCCAGATGCTGCGCCGTGTTCAGATCGTCGACGTGGGCGACACCAAGTTCATCCCGGGTGAGCAGGTGGAGCGTTCGGAGCTGCTCGACGAGAACGACCGCGTGATCGCCGAAGGCAAGCGTCCGGCCACCTACGAGAACCTGCTGCTGGGTATTACCAAGGCGTCGCTGTCGACCGACAGCTTCATCTCGGCGGCATCGTTCCAGGAAACCACGCGCGTGCTGACCGAAGCCGCGATCATGGGCAAGACCGACGACCTGCGCGGCCTGAAGGAAAACGTGATCGTCGGCCGCCTGATCCCGGCCGGTACCGGCCTGGCCTACCACCGCGCCCGCAAGGCGCGCGAGGCCTCCGAGCGCGAACGCGCCCAGGCGATCGCCGAAGAAGAGCAGTCGCTCTTCATCGAGCCGCCGGTGGTGCAGGCGACCGAGGGCAAAGGCGACAACGCCTGATCTCGTTGCAGTGATGACCGCCGCAAGGCGGACCAAAGCCCGGCTGATCCAGCCGGGCTTTTTTTTTGC
>NZ_LT976853.1:3326033-3438316 GCF_900249755.1 Cupriavidus taiwanensis | reverse complement strand
CCGCGTGCGGCGCCGCGCTTTCGTGAGAAACATCGGAGAGTTTGCCGCGCGGGCGCGGCGGCCGGCCCCCTTAGTGGTAAGGTTACGGCTTTTCCGGCTCCAGCATTTCCGTTGTCCATGTCGCAAGCACTGGCGATCCTCAAGGATGTCTTCGGCTACCACGCCTTCCGCGGGCGCCAGGCCGAGATCATCGACCACGTCGCCACCGGGGGCGATTGCCTGGTGCTGATGCCGACCGGCGGCGGCAAGTCGCTGTGCTACCAGATCCCGGCGCTGCTGCGCCAGCGCTCAGGCGATGGCGTCGGCATCGTCGTGTCGCCGCTGATCGCGCTGATGCAGGACCAGGTCGCGGCGCTGACCGAGGCCGGCGTGCGCGCCGCGGTGCTCAACTCGACGCTGACCGGCGCCGAGGCCTCGGCGGTCGAGCGCGACCTGCTGGCGGGACGCATCGAAATTCTCTACGTGGCGCCGGAACGGCTGATGACGCCGCGCTTCCTCGACTTGCTGGAGCGCACCCGCGTCGGCCTGTTCGCCATCGACGAAGCCCACTGCGTGTCGCAATGGGGCCATGACTTCCGCCCCGAGTACATCCAGCTGTCGGTGCTGCACGAGCGCTTCCCGTACGTGCCGCGCATCGCGCTGACCGCGACCGCCGACGCCCTGACGCGCGACGAGATCGTCGAGCGGCTGGCGCTGCACGATGCGCGCATCTTCATCTCCAGCTTCGACCGGCCCAACATCCGCTACCGCATTGTCGAGAAAGACAATGCGCGCCAGCAGCTGCTGGCCTTTATCAGGGCTGAACATACCGCGGCCGACGGCACCCACGACAGCGGCATCGTCTATTGCTTGTCGCGCAAGAAGGTCGAGGACACCGCGCAGTGGCTGAGCGGGCAGGGCATCAATGCGCTCGGCTACCACGCCGGCATGGACGCCCAGGTGCGCCAGCACCACCAGGCGCGCTTTCGCGAAGAGGAAGGGCTGGTGATGGTGGCGACCATCGCCTTCGGCATGGGCATCGACAAGCCCGACGTGCGCTTTGTCGCCCACCTGGACCTGCCCAAGAGCATGGAAGGCTATTACCAGGAAACCGGCCGCGCCGGCCGCGACGGGCTGCCGGCCAATGCCTGGATGGCCTACGGCCTGGGCGACGTGGTGCAGCAGAAGCGCATGATCGACGAGTCCGAGGCCGACGAGGCCTTCAAGCGCGTGTCGTCGTCCAAGCTCGATGCGCTGCTCGGCCTGTGCGAAACCGCGGGCTGCCGGCGCGTGCGCATCCTGGCGTATTTCAACGAGGCCAGCGAACCCTGCGGCAACTGCGACACCTGCCTCGAGCCGCCCGCGACGTGGGACGGCACGCGCGAGGCGCAGATGGCGCTGTCCTGCGTCTACCGTACCGCGCAGGCCAGCCGCGTGCACTTCGGCGCCACCCACCTGATCGACGTGCTGCGCGGCAATGCCTCGGAGAAGATCCGCCAGTGGGGGCACGACAAGGTGTCCACCTTCGGCATCGGCAAGGACCGCTCGGTGCATGAGTGGCACACGGTGTTTCGCCAGCTGATCGCGCAGGGCCTGCTGACCATCGACCACGGCGGCCATGGCGCGCTGCTGCTGGGCGAGGAAGCGCGCGCGGTGCTCAAGGGCGAACGCCAGATCATCCTGCGCCGCCAGGCCACCCGGCCCGGCAAGTCCGGCGAGCGCGCCGCGCGCGGCACGCGCCCGGACCATACCGCCGACATGGACGCCGACACGCTGGCCAACTGGGAGGCGCTGCGGCGCTGGCGCACCGAAGCCGCGCGCGAGCATGGGGTGCCGGCCTACGTCATCTTCCATGACGCCACGCTGGCGGAGCTGGCCCGGACCGCGCCGGACTCGTTGTCCGCGATGCAGGGCATTCCCGGCATCGGCGCGTCCAAGCTGGAGCGCTACGGGCAGTCGATCCTGGCGGCGCTGCGGGCGGTCTGACCCCGAGGTTAGCGCCTGGGCGGGGTGCCCAGGCGGGTATACGGCTTGACGGTATACGATTCCGCTGCTAGGATGCCAGATTCGAGTTTTTGGCTTTGGATTTCGCTCGCCCGTCGGACAAGTGGCCTTCAGGTCGCTGCCGGCAAGCCTACCGGACTGGATTTCCATGGACGGGTGGCGGCAGACGCGGGATCCGGGTGCCGGCTCGCGCTCTTTGGCCATGCTGTTACCGCACAGTCCCGTCTCCAGAGCGCCCGCTCACCTCTCCCGCCCAAAACCCGTAGTTGCCTCTCCCGCCTGGCGCATGCCGGCACGAGGGGCGTTTTTCGTAAAAACCAAGCTGGATTGAACAATGCCAACTATCAACCAACTGGTTCGCAAGCCGCGTGTCTCGGAAGTCGTCAAGAGCAAGAGCCCGGCGCTTGAGAACTGCCCGCAGCGCCGTGGCGTGTGCACCCGTGTGTACACCACGACGCCGAAGAAGCCGAACTCGGCACTGCGTAAGGTCGCCAAGGTGCGCCTGACCAATGGTTTCGAAGTCATTTCGTACATCGGCGGTGAAGGCCACAACCTGCAGGAACACTCGGTCGTGCTGATCCGCGGCGGCCGTGTGAAGGATCTGCCGGGTGTGCGTTACCACATCGTCCGTGGCTCGCTGGACCTGCAAGGCGTGAAGGACCGCAAGCAGGCCCGTTCGAAGTACGGCGCGAAGCGTCCGAAGGCAGCCTAAGTTTCGGCAGCCTGGGCCCGCAAGGCCCGAAGCAACAGTCGATAGCCTGTGGCGCAAGTCATGGTGCTGTCACCAGGCGGCGGTACAACGGAGCGCCTTTTTGGCAACCGTGCCGTCGAGTAAGTGGTCACCCGGCGAATTTGCTGTCTTTGCATGCAAGCTAGTTGGTGGCCGGAGAGCGGGAAACTCTGACCGCGCTCTCAACTGAATCTAAAGGAAAGAAGATGCCACGTCGTCGTGAAGTCCCGAAGCGGGACGTTCTGCCTGATCCGAAGTTCGGCAACGTTGAAGTTGCCAAGTTCATGAACG
This sequence comes from Cupriavidus taiwanensis, assembly GCF_900249755.1. NCBI lineage: Bacteria > Pseudomonadati > Pseudomonadota > Betaproteobacteria > Burkholderiales > Burkholderiaceae > Cupriavidus > Cupriavidus taiwanensis. The sequence continues at coordinate 3,435,312 of NZ_LT976853.1, read as the reverse complement.
TGCTGATGCTGGACGGCAAGAAGTCGGTTGCCGAACGCATCGTGTACGGCGCGTTCGACCAGATCGAAAAGAAGGCAGGCAAGGCCCCCATCGAAGTGTTCTCCGTTGCCATCAACAACGTGAAGCCGGTGGTGGAAGTGAAGAGCCGTCGCGTGGGCGGCGCCAACTATCAGGTTCCGGTCGAAGTCCGTCCGTCGCGTCGTTTGGCATTGGCGATGCGCTGGCTGCGTGAGGCCGCGAAGAAACGCAGCGAGAAGTCGATGGCGCTGCGCCTGGCAGGTGAGCTGCTGGAAGCATCGGAAGGCCGTGGCGGCGCGATGAAGAAGCGCGACGAAGTGCACCGCATGGCCGAAGCCAACAAGGCGTTCTCGCACTTCCGCTTCTAAAGCGAGCGAAAACATTGTTGGTTGCCGGGCGGGCTGTGTTTTTACACATCTCGCCCGTTTGTGTTAGGGGCGCGGGCCATGAGATGCCGGCGCCTCACGGACGAATAGAGGATTAAAGTGGCTCGTAAGACTCCCATCGAGCGTTACCGTAACATCGGTATTTCGGCTCACATTGACGCGGGTAAAACCACCACGACCGAGCGCATCCTGTTCTACACCGGTGTGAACCACAAGATCGGTGAAGTGCACGACGGCGCCGCCACCATGGACTGGATGGAGCAGGAGCAGGAGCGTGGCATCACCATCACCTCCGCTGCCACCACCGCCTTCTGGAAGGGCATGGCCGGCAACTACCCCGAGCACCGCTTCAACATCATCGACACCCCGGGCCACGTCGACTTCACCATCGAGGTGGAGCGTTCCATGCGCGTGCTGGACGGCGCGTGCATGGTGTACTGCGCAGTGGGCGGCGTGCAGCCGCAGTCGGAAACCGTCTGGCGTCAGGCCAACAAGTACCGCGTGCCGCGCCTGGCATTCGTCAACAAGATGGACCGTACCGGCGCGAACTTCTTCAAGGTCTACGACCAGCTGAAGACCCGCCTGAAGGCCAACCCGGTGCCCGTCGTGGTGCCGATCGGCGCTGAAGACGGATTCCAGGGCGTGATCGACCTGCTGGAAATGAAGGCGATCATCTGGGACGAAGCCAGCCAGGGCGTGAAGTTCGAATACCGCGACATCCCGGCCGAGCTGCAAGCCACCGCTGAAGAATGGCGCGAGAAGATGGTCGAGTCCGCCGCCGAAGCCAGCGAAGAGCTGATGGAAAAGTACCTGGGCGGCGAAGAGCTGACCCGCGCCGAGATCGTCAAGGCGTTGCGTGACCGTACCATCGCCTGCGAAATCCAGCCGATGCTGTGCGGCACCGCGTTCAAGAACAAGGGCGTGCAGCGTATGCTCGACGCCGTGATCGACTTCCTGCCGTCGCCGGTCGACATTCCGCCGGTTACGGGCACGGACGAGGACGACAGCGAGAAGAAGCTCGAGCGCAAGGCTGACGACAACGAAAAGTTCTCGGCACTGGCGTTCAAGATCATGACCGACCCGTTCGTTGGCCAGCTGATCTTCTTCCGCGTCTACTCGGGCAAGATCAATTCGGGCGACACCGTGTACAACCCGGTCAAGAGCAAGAAGGAACGCCTCGGCCGTATTCTGCAGATGCATGCCAACCAGCGCGAAGAAATCAAGGAAGTGCTGGCCGGCGACATCGCCGCTGCAGTGGGTCTGAAGGACGCCACCACGGGCGACACGCTGTGCGATCCGGCTGCCCCGATCGTGCTCGAGCGCATGGTGTTCCCGGAGCCGGTGATCTCGCAGGCCGTCGAGCCGAAGACCAAGGCCGACCAGGAAAAGATGGGCATCGCCCTGAACCGCCTGGCCGCCGAAGATCCGTCGTTCCGCGTGCGCACCGATGAAGAATCGGGCCAGACCATCATTTCGGGCATGGGCGAGCTCCACCTCGAAATCCTGGTCGACCGCATGAAGCGCGAATTCGGCGTGGAAGCCAACATCGGCGCGCCGCAGGTGGCCTACCGCGAAACCATTCGCAAGAAGGCCGAGGACGTCGAAGGCAAGTTCGTCAAGCAGTCGGGCGGCCGCGGCCAGTACGGTCACGCCGTGATCACGCTGGAACCGCAAGAGCCGGGCAAGGGCTTCGAGTTCATCGACGCCATCAAGGGCGGTGTGATTCCTCGCGAATACATCCCGGCGGTCGAAAAGGGTATCGTCGACACGCTGACGGCCGGTATCCTGGCTGGCTTCCCGGTGGTGGACGTGAAGGTCACGCTGACGTTCGGTTCGTACCACGACGTGGACTCGAACGAAAACGCGTTCCGCATGGCCGGCTCGATGGCTTTCAAGGAAGCCATGCGCAAGGCCAGCCCGGTTCTGCTCGAGCCGATGATGGCCGTGGAAGTGGAAACGCCGGAAGACTACACCGGTACCGTGATGGGCGACCTGTCGTCCCGCCGCGGCATCGTGCAGGGCATGGACGACATGGTGGGCGGCGGCAAGATCATCAAGGCCGAAGTCCCGCTGTCGGAAATGTTCGGTTATTCCACGGCGCTGCGCTCGGCCACGCAAGGCCGCGCCACGTACACCATGGAATTCAAGCACTACGCCGAGGCGCCGAAGAACATCGCCGAAGCCGTGATGGCCGCCAAGGGCAAGTAAATAAGCTGTATGCCGCCGCAACCCATCCGGGTGCGGCGGCGTGATGAATCGACAAGACTGCATTCCATTAGGAGCTAAAAAAATGGCAAAGGAAAAGTTCGAGCGGACCAAGCCGCACGTGAACGTTGGTACGATTGGTCACGTTGACCATGGCAAGACCACGCTGACCGCAGCGATCGCCACGGTGCTGGCAGCGAAGTTCGGTGGTGCGGCCAAGAAGTACGACGAAATCGACGCAGCGCCGGAAGAGAAGGCCCGCGGTATTACCATCAATACCGCCCACGTCGAATACGAAACGGCCAACCGCCACTACGCGCACGTTGACTGCCCGGGCCACGCCGACTACGTGAAGAACATGATCACGGGTGCCGCCCAGATGGACGGCGCGATCCTGGTGTGCTCGGCCGCTGACGGCCCGATGCCGCAGACGCGCGAGCACATCCTGCTGGCCCGCCAGGTTGGCGTTCCGTACATCATCGTGTTCCTGAACAAGTGCGACATGGTGGACGACGCCGAACTGCTCGAGCTGGTCGAGATGGAAGTGCGCGAGCTGCTCTCCAAGTACGAATTCCCCGGCGACGACACCCCGATCATCAAGGGTTCGGCCAAGCTGGCGCTGGAAGGCGACAAGGGCGACCTGNGACGACACCCCGATCATCAAGGGTTCGGCCAAGCTGGCGCTGGAAGGCGACAAGGGCGACCTGGGCGAAGAAGCCATCATGCGCCTGGCCGATGCGCTGGATAACTACATCCCGACGCCGGAGCGTGCCGTTGACGGTACCTTCCTGATGCCGGTGGAAGACGTGTTCTCGATCTCGGGTCGCGGCACCGTGGTGACCGGCCGTATCGAGCGCGGCGTGATCAAGGTCGGCGAAGAAATCGAAATCGTCGGTATCAAGCCGACCGTGAAGACCACCTGCACCGGCGTGGAAATGTTCCGCAAGCTGCTGGACCAGGGCCAGGCTGGCGACAACGTCGGTCTGCTGCTGCGCGGCACCAAGCGTGAAGACGTCGAGCGCGGCCAGGTGCTGTGCAAGCCGGGTTCGATCAAGCCGCACACCCACTTCACCGGCGAGGTGTACATCCTGTCGAAGGACGAAGGCGGCCGTCACACCCCGTTCTTCAACAACTACCGCCCGCAGTTCTACTTCCGTACCACCGACGTGACCGGCTCGATCGAGCTGCCGGCGGACAAGGAAATGGTCATGCCGGGTGACAACGTGTCGATCACCGTCAAGCTGATCGCCCCGATCGCCATGGAAGAAGGCCTGCGCTTCGCCATCCGCGAAGGTGGCCGTACCGTCGGCGCCGGCGTCGTGGCAAAGATCCTCGACTAAGCACTTCCTGGGACATGCCTGCGGGCATGTCCCCATTCAACGGGCAGCTTGCCCAATCGCTCTTTTAAGGAAATATCATGCAGAACCAGAAGATCCGTATCCGCCTGAAGGCTTTCGACTATCGCCTGATCGACCAGTCGGCCGCCGAAATCGTGGATACCGCCAAGCGTACCGGCGCGATCGTCAAGGGCCCGGTGCCCCTGCCGACCCGCATCCAGCGCTTCGACATCCTGCGTTCGCCGCACGTCAACAAGACCAGCCGCGATCAGTTCGAGATCCGCACGCACCAGCGCCTGATGGACATCGTCGACCCGACCGACAAGACGGTTGACGCGCTGATGAAGCTCGACCTGCCGGCAGGCGTGGACGTCGAGATCAAGGTGTAAAGATGTTTCGGGCCGCCCAGGCGGCCTGATGCAGCAAAACGGCGAACCTCGGTTCGCCGTTTTTGTTTTCGCCAGGCGCGCGGCATGGTCGACGCAACCGCCATAGCGGCTCGACCCCGCGCCCCCGGCCTTGCGTTGACCGAAGCCGGATTTTCCTGCACTAATCGGACAGCCGCTGCAGCCAGCGGCCACGTTGCTGCGGTGCGCTGCCACCATGATGGCAATCCCGCACGGCAGCGCGACCTTCCACCAGCTGTCAGTCAACAGAGAACGACAAGGAGCGCAGGCCATGGGCCAGACCATCCAGATCCAGACCCGCGACGGCACGTTCAGCGGGTATCTCGCCACCCCTGCGGCGGGCAAGGGCCCCGGCATCGTGCTGTGCCAGGAGATTTTCGGCGTCAATGCCACCATGCGCGAGGTGGCCGACTACTACGCCGAGGAAGGCTATACGGTGCTGGTGCCCGACCTGTTCTGGCGCATCGCGCCGGGGATCGAGCTGACCGACCGCGGCGCGGACTTCCAGCGCGCGCTCGGGCTGTACCAGCAGTTTGACGAAGCCAGGGGCGTCCAGGACGTGGGCGCCGCGCTGGATGCCTTGCGGGCGCGGCCCGAATGCATCGGCCAGACCGGCGTGCTGGGCTTCTGCCTGGGCGGCAAGCTGGCCTACCTGGCGGCCTGCCGGCTGCCCGACGTCGCCTGCGCGGTGGCGTACTACGGCGTGGGCATCGAGCATGCGCTGGACGAGGCCGCCAATGTGCGCGGCCGCCTGGTGGTGCATATCGCGCAGAAGGATGGCTTCTGCCCGCCCCAGGCGCAGGCGGCGATCGGCGAGGCGCTGGCCGGCCGGGACCACATCGAGGTGTACGTCTATCCCGGCGTCGACCATGCCTTCGCGCGCGCAGGCGGCGAGCACTTCGACAAGCCCTCGGCGCTGATGGCGCACCAGCGCTCGATCGCCGCGCTGCGCCGCGAGATCGGGCCGCATTACGACTTCTCGGCGCTGTGGGACAGGCACTGCGAGTATGAATTCGCCACCCGCGATGTCGATGCGACCATGGCCACGATGGTGGCGCAGCCCTATGTGAACCATATCCCGACCATGACCGGCGGCGTCGGCTACGCCCAGCTGCGCCGCTTCTACCAGCACCACTTCGTGCACAGCAATCCGCCGGACACGACGCTGATCCCGCTGTCGCGCACCGTGGGTGCCACGCAGATCGTCGACGAACTGCTGTTCTGCTTCACCCATACTTGCGAGATCGACTGGATGCTGCCTGGCGTGCCGCCCACCGGCAAGCGCGTGGAGATCCCGCTGATCGCCATCGTCAAGTTCCGCGGCGACAAGCTGTACCACGAGCACATCTACTGGGACCAGGCCAGCGTGCTGGTGCAGATCGGCAAGCTGGATCCGGCGGGTTTGCCGGTGGCGGGCGTGGAGACTGCACGCAAGCTGCTCGATGAAACGCTGCCGTCGAACACGCTGATGGCGCGCTGGCCGCAGAGCGAGGGCAAGTGAGGCGCTGGTACTCGATCGCTGCAAAGTTCGTCCGCGTCGCTGCCTGACGTCTCTGCTGCTGTGCCGTACGGGCCGCATTGACACCGGCCCGTCGTCTCTTCACCACAGCCAGGCAGCGCAAGCGTCACTGCCGCGTCGTCCCTGCCTACAACATTGCACGGGAATCCGCAATTCATATTGCCCTTTCCAAACTGCTGCGATATAGTGTAAGGCTACCCGTTTCCTCGGGTAGTGGGCTGGCCATTTTGGCCGCGCGCAGTCTTCTTTAGCGCAAGTCCATCCGCGCACAAGCGCAAGCACAGTTTTCGTGTATCAATCAGCCCCGGCCAATCGCAGCTGGGAATGGAGCAAACCATGAGCCTTGGCCTTGTAGGTCGCAAGGTTGGCATGACCCGTATTTTCACGGACGACGGTGAAGCGATTCCCGTGACCGTGGTCGAGGTCGGCGACAACCGCGTGACGCAAATCAAGACGGACGAGACCGACGGTTATACCGCGGTTCAAGTCACCTTCGGCGCACGACGCGCAAGCCGCGTTACCAAGCCGCTGGCGGGTCACCTCGCCAAAGCCGGCGTGGAAGCCGGCGAAATCATCCGCGAATTCCGTATCGACGCAGCCAAGGCTGCCGAACTGCAAGCTGGCGGTTCGCTGTCGGTCGACCTGTTCGAAGTCGGTCAGAAGATCGACGTGCAGGGCGTGACCATCGGTAAGGGCTACGCCGGTACCATCAAGCGCTATCACTTCGCCTCCGGCCGTGCCACCCACGGTAACTCGCGCTCGCACAACGTGCCGGGCTCGATCGGTATGGCGCAGGATCCGGGCCGCGTGTTCCCGGGCAAGCGCATGACCGGTCACCTGGGCGATGTCACCCGCACCGTGCAGAACCTGGAGATCGCCAAGATCGACGCAGAGCGCAAGCTGCTGCTGGTCAAGGGTGCCATCCCTGGCTCCAAGAACGGCAAGGTCATCGTTACCCCGGCCGTCAAGGCCAAAGCCAAAGCTTAAGGAGCGCATGTAATGGAACTCAAGCTCCTCCAGGACAATGGCCAAGTCGGTGCAGGCGTCGCAGCCTCGCCCGAAGTGTTCGGCCGTGACTACAACGAAGCCCTCGTTCACCAGATCGTCGTCGCTTACCAGGCCAACGCGCGCAGCGGTAACCGCAAGCAGAAGGATCGTGAAGAGGTCAAGCACACGACCAAGAAGCCGTGGCGCCAGAAGGGTACGGGCCGTGCTCGTGCCGGTATGTCTTCCTCGCCGCTGTGGCGCGGGGGCGGCCGTATCTTCCCGAATTCGCCGGAAGAGAACTTCAGCCAGAAGGTCAACAAGAAGATGTTCCGTGCCGGCATGCGCTCGATTTACTCGCAGCTCGCACGTGAAGGTCGTATCAACGTGGTGGACGGTTTCACTGTCGACGCGCCCAAGACCAAGCTCTTGGCCGAAAAGTTCAAGGCCATGGGCCTGGACTCGGTGCTGATCATCACCGACAGCCTCGACGAAAACCTCTACCTGGCTTCGCGCAACCTGCCGCACGTGGCAGTCGTGGAGCCGCGCCAGGCTGATCCGCTGTCGCTCGTGCACTACAAGAAGGTGCTGGTGACCAAGGCGGCCGTCGCGCAGATCGAGGAGTTGCTGAAATGACGCAAGTAGCCAAGAACGATCATCGTTTGATGCAGGTGCTGCTCGCGCCGGTGGTTTCCGAAAAGGCAACCCTGGTCGCCGACAAGAATGAACAGGTCGTGTTCGAAGTGGCCCGCGATGCCAACAAGGCAGAAGTGAAGGCCGCCGTCGAACTGCTGTTCAAGGTCGAGGTGCAGTCCGTTCAGATCCTGAACCAGAAGGGCAAGCAGAAGCGCTTCGGCCGTTTCATGGGCCGTCGCAACCACGTGAAGAAAGCTTACGTGTCGCTGAAGCCGGGTCAGGAAATCAATTTTGAAGCGGAGGCCAAGTAATCATGGCACTCGTCAAGACCAAGCCGACTTCCCCGGGTCGTCGCTCGATGGTGAAGGTGGTCAACAAGGACCTTCACAAGGGCACCCCGTACGCGCCGCTGCTGGAAAAGCAATTCCAGAAGTCGGGCCGTAACAACAATGGTCATATCACCACCCGCCACAAGGGCGGTGGTCATAAGCACCACTACCGCGTGGTCGACTTCAAGCGCAACGACAAGGACGGCATCCCCGCCCGCGTCGAGCGCCTGGAATACGATCCGAACCGCAGCGCCAACATCGCGCTGGTCGTGTTCGCCGACGGCGAGCGCCGCTACATCATCGCCACCAAGGGCATGGTTGCCGGCCAGCAGCTGCTGAACGGCTCGGAAGCGCCGATCAAGGCCGGTAACAACCTGCCGATCCGCAACATTCCGGTCGGTACCACGATCAACAACGTGGAAATGCTGCCGGGCAAGGGCGCGCAGATCGCACGTGCCGCGGGCGGCTCCGCCGTGCTGCTGGCCCGCGAAGGCCTGTACGCCCAGGTTCGCCTGCGCTCCGGCGAAGTGCGCCGCGTGCACATCGAGTGCCGCGCCACCGTTGGTGAAGTGGGCAACGAAGAGCACAGCCTGCGCGTCATCGGCAAGGCCGGTGCGACCCGCTGGCGCGGTATCCGCCCGACGGTCCGTGGTGTCGTGATGAACCCGGTCGACCACCCGCACGGTGGTGGCGAGGGCAAGACCGCTGCCGGTCGTGATCCGGTGTCGCCGTGGGGTACCCCGACCAAGGGTTACCGTACCCGCAGCAACAAGCGCACGGACAGCATGATCGTCCAGAAGCGCCACAAGCGTTAATCGGTAGGTAGGAGCTAAAGATATGACTCGTTCCGCTAAAAAGGGTCCGTTCTGCGACGCCCACCTGCTGAAGAAGGTGGAAGTTGCAACGAGCGGCAAGGACAAGAAGCCCATCAAGACATGGTCGCGCCGCTCGACCATTCTGCCGGAGTTCATCGGCCTGACGATTGCCGTTCACAACGGCCGTCAACACGTGCCGGTGTACGTTACGGAAAACATGGTTGGCCACAAGCTCGGCGAATTTGCGATCACCCGCACGTTCAAGGGCCACGCGGCTGACAAGAAAGCGAAGAGGTAAGGTGCCATCATGGAAGTGAAAGCGATTCATCGCGGTGCCCGCATCTCCGCCCAGAAGACGCGCCTGGTCGCTGACCAGATCCGTGGTCTGCCGATCGAGCGCGCGCTCAACGTCCTGACGTTCAGCCCGAAAAAGGCTGCCGGGATCGTGAAGAAGGTGGTCGAATCGGCCATCGCCAACGCCGAGCACAACGAAGGCGCCGACATCGACGAACTCAAGGTCAAATCGATCTACGTCGACAAGGCAACCTCGCTCAAGCGCTTCACGGCACGGGCAAAGGGCCGCGGCAACCGCATCGAGAAACAAACCTGTCACATCACTGTGACGCTCGGCAACTAAGGAGTCACGATGGGACAGAAGATTCATCCGACTGGCTTCCGTCTGGCTGTCAGCCGTAACTGGGCTTCGCGCTGGTACGCCAGCAACACGAAGTTCGCCGGCATGCTGAAGGAAGACATCGAAGTTCGCGACTTCCTGAAGAAGAAGCTCAAGAACGCATCGGTTGGCCGCGTCGTGATCGAGCGCCCCGCCCGCAATGCCCGCATCACCATTTACAGCTCGCGTCCGGGCGTGGTGATCGGCAAGAAGGGTGAGGACATCGAACTGCTGAAGGCCGAACTGCAGCGTCGCATGGGCGTGCCCGTGCACGTGAACATCGAGGAAATCCGCAAGCCGGAAACCGATGCTCAGCTGATCGCCGATTCGATCACCCAGCAGCTCGAGCGCCGCATCATGTTCCGCCGCGCCATGAAGCGCGCCATGCAGAACGCGATGCGCCTGGGCGCCCAGGGTATCAAGATCATGAGCGCCGGCCGTCTGAACGGTATCGAAATCGCACGTACCGAGTGGTACCGCGAAGGCCGTGTGCCCCTGCACACCCTGCGCGCCGACATCGACTACGGCTTCTCCGAAGCAGAAACCACCTACGGCATCATCGGTGTCAAGGTGTGGGTCTACAAGGGGGATCACCTCGGCCGCAATGACGCGCCGGTGGTGGAAGAGCCGCAGGACGACCGTCGTCGTCGCCCGGGTCGTCCGGAAGGCCGCCGCCGTGAAGGCGAAGGCCGTCCGGGTGGCAACCGCCGCGGCGGTGCCGGTGCCGGTCGCCGCGCTGCGCCTGGCGCAGATGCGAAGAGTGGAGAATAACGATGCTGCAACCTAAGCGCAGAAAATACCGCAAGGAGCAGAAAGGCCGCAACACGGGTAAGGCTACCCGTGGTAACGCCGTGTCTTTCGGCGAATTCGGCCTGAAGGCCATGGGCCGTGGCCGCCTGACGGCTCGTCAGATCGAGTCGGCACGTCGTGCGATGACCCGCCACATCAAGCGTGGCGGCCGCATCTGGATCCGGATTTTCCCGGACAAGCCGATCTCGAAGAAGCCCGCCGAAGTCCGTATGGGTAACGGCAAGGGCAATCCGGAGTACTACGTGGCTGAAATCCAGCCGGGCAAGATGCTGTACGAAATGGATGGCGTGAGCGAAGACCTGGCACGTGAGGCGTTCCGCCTCGCGGCGGCCAAGCTGCCGATCGCCACCAATTTCGTGGTGCGCCAGGTCGGGACGTAAGGAGAGCAGGAATGAAAGCATCCGAACTTCGCGGCAAGGACGCCGCAGGCCTGAACCAGGAGCTCTCCGAGCTGCTGAAGGCCCAATTTAGCCTGCGCATGCAAAAGGCAACCCAACAGCTGCAGAACACCAGCCAGCTGAAGAAGGTTCGCAAGGACATCGCGCGCGTGCAAACCGTGCTGACTCAAAAGGCGAACGCGAAATGACTGAAGTTGCACAAACGGAAACGTCGCTTCGCCGCACCCTGGTCGGCCGTGTCGTGAGCGACAAGATGGACAAGACCGTTACGGTCTTGGTGGAAAACCGCGTCAAGCATCCCCTGTACGGCAAGTACGTGCTGCGTTCCAAGAAGTACCACGCACACGACGAAGCCAACCAGTACAAGGAAGGCGACAAGGTCGAAATCCAGGAAGGCCGTCCGCTGTCGCGGACCAAGTCCTGGGTGGTTTCCCGGCTGGTAGAGGCTGCACGCGTCATCTAAGAACAACACGTTCTTAGCTTGACTTGCAAGTCCAGGATTATGTAGCTATAATCCTGGACTTCCGCTTTATTGCGTTCGCCTTAGCTGTACCACCCGGGCGGGCCTGTTGAGCGAGCCAGGGCCAGGCGGCTTCGATGAGGTTTCGTCGGATTTGCCGGGCTCCTACCGACTTCAAAGTTGATCAACCCATACGGTGCTGGCGCAAGGCCGGAACCGACGGGACCAAGACTGACCGACGGGCGCTATCGCACCTGGCGGATTAAGTTGGGAAGACAAACACCATGATTCAGACAGAAAGCCGGCTCGAAGTGGCCGATAACACTGGTGCGCGCGAAGTGCTGTGCATCAAGGTGCTGGGTGGCTCCAAGCGCCGCTACGCAAGCGTTGGCGACATCATCAAGGTGACCGTCAAGGACGCAGCGCCGCGCGGTCGCGTCAAGAAGGGCGACATCTACAACGCCGTCGTCGTGCGTACCGCCAAGGGCGTGCGCCGCGCTGACGGTTCGCTGATCAAGTTCGACGGCAACGCCGCCGTCCTGCTGAACAACAAGCTCGAGCCGATCGGCACCCGTATCTTCGGGCCGGTGACTCGTGAACTCCGTACCGAGCGCTTCATGAAGATCGTGTCGCTCGCTCCGGAAGTGCTGTAAGGAGCCGCCATGAACAAGATTCGCAAAGGCGACGAAGTCATCGTGCTGACCGGCAAGGACAAGGGCAAGCGCGGTACCGTGCAGGCCGTCCTCGGCGACAAGGTCGCGGTGCAAGGCGTGAACATCGCCAAGAAGCATGCGCGCCCGAACCCGATGCTAGGCACTACCGGTGGTGTGGTCGACAAGGTCATGCCCCTGCATATTTCCAACGTTGCGCTCGTGGATGCCAATGGCAAGCCGTCGCGCGTCGGCATCAAGGTGGAAGACGGCAAGCGCGTGCGCGTGCTGAAGACCACCGGCGCCGTCGTGGCAGCTTGATTCTGGGCACGTATAGGAGTTGAGCATGGCAGCACGTCTGCAAGAGTTTTACAAAGAACAGGTTGTGCCGAAGCTGATCGAACAGTTCGGCTACAAGTCGGTCATGGAAGTGCCGCGCATCACCAAGATCACCCTGAACATGGGTCTTGGCGAAGCCATCAATGACAAGAAGATCATTGAGAACGCTGTCGGCGACCTGACCAAGATCGCCGGTCAGAAGCCGGTCGTGACGAAGGCCAAGAAGGCTATCGCCGGCTTCAAGATCCGCCAGGGCTACCCCATCGGTGCGATGGTGACCCTGCGCGGCGAGCGCATGTTCGAATTCCTCGATCGTTTCGTCACCGTGGCCCTGCCGCGCGTGCGTGACTTCCGTGGTGTGTCGGGCCGTTCGTTCGACGGTCGCGGCAACTACAACATCGGTGTGAAAGAGCAGATCATTTTCCCCGAAATCGAGTACGACAAGATCGACGCACTGCGTGGTCTGAACATCAGCATCACGACGACGGCAAAGAACGACGAGGAAGCCAAGGCACTCCTCGGTGCGTTCAAGTTCCCGTTCCGCAATTAAGGGGTAACCGTGGCTAAACTGGCTCTGATTGAACGTGAGAAGAAGCGCGCCAAGCTGGTGGCGAAGTACGCCGCCAAGCGCGCCAACCTCAAGGCCATTATCGACGACCAAGAAAAGTCGGAAGAAGAGCGTTACAGCGCGCGTCTCGAGCTGCAACAGCTCCCGCGCAACGCGAACCCGACCCGCCAGCGTAACCGCTGCGCGATCACCGGTCGTCCCCGCGGTACCTTCCGCAAGTTTGGCCTGGCGCGTAACAAGATCCGCGAAATCGCCTTCAAGGGCGAAATCCCGGGTCTGACGAAAGCCAGCTGGTAATTACGCACAGGCTACAGGAGAAACAGTATGAGCATGAGCGATCCTATCGCCGATATGCTGACGCGCATCCGCAACGCCCAGGGCGTGCAGAAAGCGTCGGTTGTCATGCCGTCGTCGAAGCTGAAAGTGGCAATCGCCAAGGTCCTGAAGGACGAAGGCTATATCGACGACTACGCCGTCCAGGAAGATGGCGGCAAGGCACAACTGAGCATCGGTCTCAAGTACTACGCCGGCCGTCCGGTGATCGAGCGCATTGAGCGCGTCTCGAAGCCCGGCCTGCGCGTGTACAAGGGCCGCAGCGACATCCCGCAAGTGATGAACGGCCTCGGTGTGGCGATCATCTCGACCCCGCAGGGTCTGATGACCGACCGCAAGGCTCGCGCCACCGGCGTGGGCGGCGAAGTTCTCTGCTACGTCGCTTAAGGAGAGAACCATGTCCCGTGTAGGTAAGGCTCCCATCGCGCTCCCCAAGGGCGCGGAAGTGAACGTGGCAGCTGGCGTGCTCTCCGTGAAGGGTCCGCTGGGTACGCTGTCGCAACCGATTCACAGCCTGGTCAAGGTCAATGTCGAGAACGACACGCTGACCTTCGCACCGGCTGACGAGTCGCGTGAAGCAAACGCCCTGCAAGGCACCATGCGCGCCCTGGCGGCGAACATGGTCAAGGGCGTGACCACCGGTTTCGAGCGCAAGCTGAACCTCGTTGGCGTGGGCTATCGTGCCCAGCTGCAAGGCACTGCGCTGAAGCTCCAGCTTGGTTTCTCGCACGACGTGATCCATGAGATGCCGGAAGGCGTGAAGGCCGAAACGCCGACGCAGACCGAAATCCTGATCAAGGGTGCGGACAAGCAGAAAGTCGGTCAGGTTGCCGCGGAAGTCCGCGCGTACCGTCCGCCCGAGCCCTACAAGGGCAAGGGTGTGCGTTACAGCGACGAGCGCGTCATCCTGAAGGAAACCAAGAAGAAGTAAGGGGTGCAATGATGAACAAGAAAGACGCTCGTTTGCGCCGTGCACGTCAGACCCGCGCCAAGATCGCGGAGATGAAAGTCAATCGTCTGACCGTGTTCCGTACGAATTCGCATATTTACGCCCAGGTCTTCTCGGAGTGCGGCACCAAGGTGCTGGCTTCGGCTTCGACCGCAGAGGTGGAAGTGCGCAAGGAACTGGATGGCAAGGGCGCTACCGCCGCTGCCGCTACCGTCGTGGGCAAGCGCATCGCCGAGAAGGCGAAGGCTGCCGGCGTGGAAACCGTCGCGTTCGATCGCGCCGGCTTCCGTTTCCATGGCCGCGTCAAGGCCCTGGCAGACGCCGCCCGCGAAGCCGGCCTGAAGTTCTAAGCGCATAGAGAGAGATACGTCATGGCAAAGATGCAAGCAAAAGTCCAACAGGACGAACGCGACGACGGCCTCCGCGAGAAGATGATCTCGGTCAACCGTGTCACCAAGGTGGTGAAGGGTGGCCGGATTCTCGGTTTCGCTGCGCTGACCGTGGTCGGTGACGGCGATGGCCGCATCGGCATGGGCAAGGGCAAGGCCAAGGAAGTGCCGGTTGCTGTTCAGAAGGCAATGGACGAAGCCCGTCGCAAGATGGTCAAGGTCTCGCTGAAGAACGGCACGCTGCAACACGAAGTCGTTGGCAAGCACGGCGCCGCCAAGGTGCTGATGATGCCCGCCAAGGAAGGTACCGGCGTGATCGCCGGCGGCCCGATGCGCGCGATCTTCGAAGTGATGGGCGTCACCAACGTGGTGACCAAGTCGCACGGCTCCACCAACCCGTACAACATGGTTCGCGCCACGCTGGACGGCCTTCAGAAGATGAGCACGCCGGGCGAAATCGCCGCCAAGCGTGGCAAGTCGGTCGAAGACATCCTGGGTTAAGGTGAACGCAATGTCGCAGAAAACCGTAAAAGTGCAACTCGTGCGCAGCCTGATCGGCACGCGCGAGGATCATCGCGCCACCGTTCGTGGCCTGGGCCTGCGCCGCATCAACTCGGTGTCGGAGCTGCAGGACACGCCCGCCGTGCGCGGCATGATCAACAAGGTCTCGTACCTGGTCAAGGTTCTGGCCTGATCGGGACTTGGAGAGCAAGATGCAACTGAACAACCTGAAACCGGCCGCCGGTTCGAAGCACGCCAAGCGTCGCGTCGGCCGCGGTATCGGCTCCGGCCTGGGCAAGACCGCCGGTCGCGGTCACAAGGGTCAGAAGTCGCGTTCGGGCGGCTTCCACAAGGTCGGCTTCGAAGGCGGTCAAATGCCGCTGTATCGTCGCCTGCCGAAGCGCGGCTTCACCTCGCTGACCAAGGCGTTCACCGCCGAAGTCACGCTGCGTGACATCGAGCGCCTGGAAGCGGCCGAAGTCGATCTGCTGGTCCTGAAGCAGGCTGGCCTGGTCGGCGACCTGGTCAAGAGCGCCAAGGTCATCAAGGCCGGCGAGCTGACCCGCAAGGTGACGATCAAGGGTCTGGGCGCCACCGCTGGCGCCAAGGCCGCGATCGAAGCCGCCGGCGGCCAGATCGCAGCCTGATACGGCATTTATCGCAGCATAGGCAGTCATAGTCGGAGCATCGTTTGGCCACGGCGAAACCCAATGCAAGCGCGCAAGCCAGGAACACGGCGAAGTACGGCGACCTCAAGCGCCGGCTGATGTTCCTGGTGCTGGCCCTGATCGTGTACCGCATCGGCGCTCATATTCCGGTGCCCGGTATCGATCCGGAGCAGCTTGCGAAGCTTTTCCAGAGTCAGTCGGGTGGCATCCTCGGGATGTTCAACCTGTTCTCGGGCGGGGCGCTGTCGCGCTTTACCGTCTTCGCGCTCGGCATCATGCCGTACATCTCGGCGTCGATCATCATGCAGTTGCTGACGATCGTGCTGCCGCAGCTGGAGTCGCTGAAGAAGGAAGGGCAGGCAGGGCAGCGCAAGATCACGCAGTACACGCGCTACGGCACCGTGGTCCTGGCCACGTTCCAGGCGCTGTCGATCGCGGTCGCGCTGGAGTCGCAGCCCGGGCTGGTGCTGGATCCGGGCCTGATGTTCCGGGCCACGGCGGTGATCACGCTGGTGACCGGCACGATGTTCCTGATGTGGCTGGGTGAGCAGATCACCGAGCGTGGTCTGGGCAACGGCATCTCGATCATCATCTTCGGCGGTATCGCGGCGGGCCTGCCCAACGCGATCGGCGGACTGTTCGAACTGGTCCGCACGGGTTCCATGAGCATCATCGCGGCGATCTTCATCGTGGCGATCGTGATCGGTGTGACCTTCGCCGTGGTGTTCGTCGAGCGCGGCCAGCGCAAGATCCTGGTGAACTATGCCAAGCGTCAGGTCGGCAACAAGGTGTACGGCGGTCAGTCGTCGCACCTGCCGCTGAAGCTGAACATGGCAGGGGTGATTCCGCCGATCTTCGCATCGTCGATCATCCTGTTCCCGGCGACGATCGCGGGCTGGTTCACGTCTGACTCGACCGGTATGGTCGGCCGGTTCATCAAGGACCTGGCTGCCACGCTGTCGCCGGGCCAGCCGGTCTACATCCTGCTGTACGCTGCTGCGATTGTATTTTTCTGCTTCTTCTATACGGCCCTGGTGTACAACAGCCGTGAAGTGGCAGACAACCTGAAGAAAAGCGGTGCCTTCATTCCGGGCATTCGTCCGGGCGAGCAGACGACGCGCTATATCGACAAGATCCTGGTGCGTCTGACGTTGGCTGGTGCGATCTACATCACACTGGTCTGCCTGTTGCCGGAATTCCTGGTGCTGCGCTGGAACGTTCCGTTCTATTTCGGCGGAACCTCCCTGCTGATCATCGTGGTCGTCACGATGGACTTCATGGCCCAGGTGCAGTCCTATGTCATGTCGCAGCAGTATGAGTCGCTGCTGAAGAAGGCGAATTTCAAGGGCAATCTGACCTTGCGCTGACTTCGGATCGGTACAGGCTAGGTATGGCTAAAGACGACGTCATCCAGATGCAGGGGGAGGTCCTGGAAAACCTGCCCAATGCGACGTTCCGAGTCAAGCTGGAGAATGGCCATGTGGTGCTGGGCCATATCTCCGGCAAGATGAGAATGAACTACATCCGGATTCTTCCGGGTGACAAGGTGACGGTCGAGCTGACCCCATATGATCTGTCGCGCGCACGAATCGTCTTCCGGACGAAGTGAGCGAACAGGAATTGAAGGAAGAGGAAAAATCATGAAAGTGCTGGCTTCTGTTAAGCGCATTTGCCGCAACTGCAAAATCATCAAGCGCAACGGTGTCGTGCGCGTGATCTGCTCGTCGGATCCCCGCCACAAGCAACGCCAAGGCTAATCGGAAAGAGGATTGACGAATGGCACGTATCGCAGGGGTTAACATCCCGAACCACAAGCACACCGAAATCGGCCTGACGGCCATTTATGGTGTCGGCCGCTCGCGCGCTCGCAAGATTTGCGAGGCCACCGGTGTACCGTTTGACAAGAAGGTCAAGGACCTGACCGACGCCGACCTGGAAAAGCTTCGTGACGAAGTGGGCAAGGTCACGGTCGAGGGTGACCTGCGTCGTGAAACCACGATGAACATCAAGCGTCTGATGGACCTTGGTTGCTATCGTGGCATGCGTCACCGCAAGGGCCTGCCCATGCGCGGTCAGCGTACCCGGACCAACGCCCGTACCCGCAAGGGTCCGCGCAAGGCCGGCGTGGCTCTGAAGAAGTAAAGCCGAAGGCAGAGGAAGAAACTAATGGCAAAAGGTCCGAATAACGCCGCTCGCGCGCGTAAAAAGGTCAAGAAGAACGTTGCCGACGGCATTGCGCACGTCCACGCTTCGTTCAACAACACCATCATCACGATCACCGACCGCCAGGGCAACGCCCTGTCGTGGGCGACCGCCGGTGGCCAGGGCTTCAAGGGTTCGCGCAAGTCGACCCCGTTCGCTGCCCAGGTTGCTGCCGAGAACGCCGGCCGCGTGGCGCAAGACCAGGGCATCAAGAACCTGGAAGTGCGCATCAAGGGCCCCGGCCCGGGTCGTGAATCGGCTGTCCGCGCGCTGAACGCGCTGGGCATCAAGATCGCGATCATCGAAGACGTCACGCCGATTCCGCACAACGGCTGCCGTCCGCCGAAGCGCCGCCGCATCTAAGGCGTTGGCGTGTCCGGGCCGGCGGGTTTACCTGCCGGTTCCGGATATGGTAGTATCGCGCGCTGACCTGCTGCATTTTAATGCGGCAGGTTTTCGTTTTGCGCCGGAGCAATGGCTTTCGCAGCACATTGGCCAGCCGGCGCATAAGTAGCGTATTGGTAAATGCTTGCAGCGATGCCTCCGGCAACGGAGCGCGCTTAATAAGCCCACCGTCCGTCACGGTCCGGCGCGTGCCCCGATGCACCGCGCCAGCACTGCGTTGGCGGACTCACGGCGCGTCCTGAAGGCGCCGTGATCGATCAAAGGAAGACAACGTGGCACGTTATACCGGCCCGAAGGCCAAACTTTCCCGCCGTGAAGGCACCGACCTGTTCCTGAAGAGCTCGCGCCGCTCGCTGGCCGACAAGTGCAAGCTGGACAGCAAGCCGGGCCAGCATGGCCGCACCTCGGGTGCCCGCACCTCGGACTACGGCAACCAGCTGCGCGAAAAGCAGAAGGTCAAGCGCATCTACGGCGTGCTCGAGCGCCAGTTCCGCCGCTACTTCGCCGAAGCCGACCGCCGCAAGGGCAACACCGGCGAGAACCTGCTGCAACTGCTGGAATCGCGCCTGGACAACGTGGTGTACCGCATGGGCTTCGGCTCGACCCGCGCCGAAGCGCGCCAGCTGGTGTCGCACAAGGCGATCCTGGTGAACGGCCAGACCCTGAACGTGCCGTCGGCCCAGATCAAGTCGGGCGACGTGATCACCATCCGCGAGCAGTCGAAGAAGCAGGTCCGTATCGCCGAGGCGCTGTCGCTGGCCGAGCAGTCGGGCTTCCCGGCCTGGGTGGCCGTGGATTCCAAGAAGTTCGAAGGCACCTTCAAGCAAGTCCCGGATCGCGCCGATATCTCGGGCGACATCAACGAAAGCCTGATCGTCGAACTGTACTCGCGTTAATCCGCGAGCACCCGGCCCAGAGCTTGCGTTCGTCGCAAAGCTTCTCCTTCAGCCCGACGCGCTTCGCGCGCGTCGGGCTTCGCCCATCGTTACGATGGGATTTCCAGGTTCCAAACGTCAGCCTTATCGGTGTAACGAGCCGAGGGTATTGAAAAGGACAACCTAATGCAAACAGCACTCCTCAAGCCAAAAATCATCGCCGTCGAGCCTCTGGGCGACCATCACGCCAAAGTCGTGATGGAGCCGTTCGAGCGCGGCTACGGCCATACGCTCGGTAACGCCCTGCGTCGCGTGCTGCTGTCGTCGATGGTCGGTTATGCCCCGACCGAAGTCACGATCGCTGGGGTGGTCCACGAGTATTCCACCATCGACGGCGTGCAGGAAGACGTCGTCAACCTGCTGCTCAACCTGAAGGGCGTGGTGTTCAAGCTGCACAACCGCGACGAAGTCACGGTGTCGCTGCGCAAGGATGGCGAAGGCGTGGTCACGGCTGCCGATATCGAGCTGCCGCACGACGTCGAGATCATCAACCCGAACCACGTGATCGCCCATCTGTCGGCCGGCGGCAAGCTGGACATGCAGATCAAGGTCGAGCAAGGCCGCGGCTACGTGCCGGGCAACGTGCGCAAGTTCGGCGACGAATCCGGCAAGGTCATCGGCCGCATCGTGCTGGACGCTTCGTTCTCGCCGGTGCGCCGCGTGTCGTACGCGGTTGAATCGGCTCGCGTGGAACAGCGTACCGACCTCGACAAGCTGGTCATGAACATCGAAACCGATGGCGTGATCTCGCCCGAGGAAGCGATCCGCCAGTCGGCCCGCATCCTGGTCGACCAGCTGTCCGTGTTCGCCGCGCTGGAAGGCACCGAGTCGGCGGCCGAGGCCGCATCGAGCCGCACGCCGCAGATCGACCCGATCCTGCTGCGCCCGGTCGACGACCTGGAGCTGACGGTGCGTTCGGCCAACTGCCTGAAGGCCGAAAACATCTACTACATCGGCGACCTGATCCAGCGTACCGAGAACGAACTGCTCAAGACCCCGAACCTGGGTCGCAAGTCGCTCAACGAGATCAAGGAAGTCCTCGCCTCGCGTGGCCTGACCCTCGGCATGAAGCTCGAGAACTGGCCGCCCGCAGGTCTGGAGAAGTAATTGTGGCGCGGGGCATCCGTCCCGCACCGCGGTAACCGCCCCGGCCTCGGCCGGGGCATGTATGACTACCGGCCCGCGTCCAGCCGCATCGGACGATAGAAGAGCTGGTCAAACACTTAACTGAAAGGAATCATCATGCGTCACCGTCATGGCTTGCGGAAACTGAACCGCACCTCGTCGCACCGTCTCGCGATGCTGCGCAACATGTCCAACTCGCTGTTCCAGCACGAGCTGATCAAGACCACCGTGCCCAAGGCCAAGGAACTGCGCAAGGTTGTCGAGCCGCTGATCACGCTGGCCAAGAAGGACACCGTTGCGAACCGCCGCCTGGCCTTCGCCCGCCTGCGCGACCGCGACATGGTCACCAAGCTGTTCACCGAACTGGGCCCGCGCTACGCCACCCGTCCGGGCGGCTACACCCGCATCCTGAAGTTCGGCTTCCGCCAGGGCGACAACGCGCCGATGGCGCTGGTCGAGCTGGTGGATCGTCCGGAAATCACCGAAGCCCCGGCCGAAGAAGCCGCGGAATAAGTGCGTTTCCTGCCTGCTGCCGTCGTACGACGGTTGCGGGCACACCGCTTACAATCGAGCCAGGCATGCGCCTGGCTCTTTTGTTTTTTGGGCCGCGCGGCGGCAGCCTGCCGCAAGGAGAGTGTCGATGCAAAGCCAAACTGACCACGTTGCCGGTCCGGACGAGGTGCTGGTCGTCCTGACCAACGCGCCCGATGCCGGCACCGCGGCGCGTTTGTCGCAGGCCGTGCTGCAGGCGCGCGCTGCTGCCTGCGTGAACCGTCTGACGCCGGTCGAATCCGAGTACTGGTGGCAGGGCAAGCTCGAGCAGGCGCAGGAATGGCCGCTGCTGATCAAGACCACGCGTGCGCGCTACGCTGCACTGGAGGCCGTGATCCGGCAACATCACCCCTACGACGTGCCGGAGATCATTGCCTGGCCGCTGGCGGCGGGTTACGCGCCTTATCTGGCGTGGGTCCATGCCGAGGCCGGCAGTACCGCGCCGCCCGCCGCGCAGCAGTAGGTTCGGCAGCGTCGACAGATCAAGACAGACAGGAAACAGCTTCATGGACATCGGTTTGGCACTTCCGGAGCGCTCGCGCGGGCAGGTTTGGGCGCGGCATATTGCCGCAGCGCTGCTGGCGGTATTGGCCTGGTTGTGCCTTGCCGGCACGGCGCATGCCGCCACGGAAGACGACTTCCTGCCGCCGGAGCAGGCCTTCCGGTTTGCCGCACGCCAGCTCGACGACAAGAGCGTCGAGGTCCGCTTCGACGTCGCCCCCGGCTACTACATGTACCGCGAGCGCTTCGCCTTCGCCGCGCAGCCCGCCGGCGTGAAACTGGGCCCGCCGGCCTATCCGCACGGCAAGGTCAAGTTCGACGAGACCTTCGGCAAGGAGATGGAGACCTACCGCGACAGCGTGGTCATCCGGGTGCCGGTCGAGGCCGCGCCCGCCGATGGCAAATGGACGCTGACGGTGACTTCGCAGGGCTGCGCCGACAAGGGCCTGTGCTATCCGCCGATGGAAACCGTCTACAAGGTCGGAGGCGGCGTGCTGGCCGACCTGTTCGGCAAGCGCGGCCGCAGCGATGCTCCCGCCGCCGAGGCGGCCCCGGCACCCGCGGTCCCCGCGGTACCTGGCGCGGCCGCCACCCTGCGCGCCGACGACAGCGACCGCATCGCCGGCGCACTGGCCAGCCGCAACCTTGGCGTGATCGCGGCGCTGTTCTTCGGCCTGGGCCTGCTGCTGACCTTTACGCCGTGCGTGCTGCCGATGGTGCCGATCCTGTCGTCGATCGTCGTCGGCGAGCATGTCACGCGCGGCCGCGCGCTGGTGGTCTCGCTGGCCTATGTGCTGGGCATGGCGGTGGTCTATACGGCCGTCGGGGTGGCCGCGGGGCTGCTGGGCGAGGGCCTGTCGGCCGCGCTGCAGACGCCGTGGGTGCTGGGCCTGTTCGCGGCGCTGATGGTGGCGCTGGCGCTGTCGATGTTCGGGCTGTATGAGCTGCAATTGCCGCAGCGCTGGCAGACCCGCCTGACCGAATCGTCGAACCGCCGCCAGGGCGGCCAGGTGGCGGGTGCGGCGGCGATGGGCGCGATCTCGGCGCTGATCGTCGGGCCTTGCGTCACCGCGCCGCTGGCCGGGGCGCTGGCCTATATCGCGCAGACCCGCGATGCCGTGATCGGCGGCGGCGCACTGTTCGCGATGGCGCTGGGCATGGGCGTGCCGCTGGTGCTGGTGGGCGTGGGCGCGGGCAACCTGCTGCCGCGCGCCGGGCGCTGGATGGAGGTGACCAAGCGCTTCTTCGGCTTCCTGCTGCTGGGCGTGGCGCTGTGGATGCTGGGGCCGGTGCTGCCGGCGTGGACCACGATGCTGCTGCTGGCGGCGCTGCTGCTGGTGGCGGCGGTGTTTCTCGGTGCCTTCGACGGCCTGGGGCCGGATCCGCGCAACCTGGCCCGGGTGGGCAAGGGCGTGGGCGTGCTGTTTGCCATCGCCGCGGCGATCGTGCTGATCGGCGTGGCCTCGGGCGGGCGCGATGCGCTGCAGCCGCTGTCGCACCTCAGCGTGGCACGTAGCGGCGCCGAAAGCGGTGGCGAAAGCGGCCGCGACGCGAAGGCGGTGCGCTTCGAGCGCGTGCGCAGCGTCGCCGAACTCGATGCCCGCGTGGCGCAGGCCGCGGCCGCGGGCAAGCCGGTGCTGCTGGATTTCTATGCCGACTGGTGCGTCAGCTGCAAGGAAATGGAGCGCATGACTTTTGTCGACGCGCGCGTGCGCGCGCGGCTGGCGGAGATCGTGCTGCTGCAGGCGGACGTGACCGCCAACAATGCCGACGACAAGGCCCTGCTCAAGCGCTTCGGCCTGTTCGGGCCGCCCGGCATCATCCTGTTCGGTGCGGACGGGCGCGAGCGCCCGGTGCGCGTGATCGGCTACCAGTCGGCCAGCCGCTTCCTGGAAAGCCTGGAACGCGCTTTCGGCGAGCGTACGCGCACCTGAAGCGTACCCGCGCCTGCGGCTAGCGCTCCAGCTGCCGCGCCAGCCCCCACAGCGCCGCCAGCACCACCGCGACGACGCCCATCAGCCCGATCGACCACCAGAAGCCCTGCGGCTCGCGCAGCCAGGGCATGCGGTCGAAGTTCATGCCGAACACGCCGGTGATCAGCGTCAGCGGCATGAACAGCGCCGTGATCAGCGTCAGCGCGCGCATGGTGCGGTTGGTCCGGTGCGCCACCGCCGAGAAGTGGATCTGCACCGCCGATTCGATCGAATCCTCGAGCCGCCGCGCATGCGCCAGCACCCGCTGGATATGCTCCATCACGTCGTTGATGCGCACCAGCAGCACCTCGTCGCGCCCCGGCGCATTGGCCGGGCCGCCGGGCGGGTCGCTGCTGTAGCGGTTGTCGAGCAGGCTGTCGCGGAATTCCTGCAGCGCGTCGCGCTGCTCCTCGCTCAGGTGTTCCAGCTTGCGCAGCTGGATGCGGGCATCGAGCAGGCCTTCCCAGCTGGAGAAGCTGCGGCGCGAGTTCAGCAGCGCGCGCTGCCAGCGGTCGAGCTGGCGCGTCAGCGGCGCGCGCAGTTCCAGGTAGCGGTCGACCATGGCGTTGAGCAGCCGCAGCATCAGGTCCTCGGGCCGGCTCGGCGGACGGATGCCGTGCAGCAGCGGCTGGCCGTTGCCGCGCCCGGGCGTGGCCTGCGGCCGCGGCGCCTGGCATAGCTCGAGCAGGCGCTGGCGCACCTGGTCGATGGTGCGCGACGGCCCCGAGCGCACCGTGACCAGCACGTTGTCGAACATGAAGAACGTGACCGGCTGCGTGTCGATCCGGGCCAGCGCCGGCAGGAAGCCGGGCGGATGCCGCTTCTGCCGGGCCGCGGCCTCGGCGGGCCTGGCGGCGGCGGGGTCCTGCGGCTCGGCCTCGGCGATGGCGCGGCTGGTTTCGAAGGTCAGCTTGCGGAAGATCACCATGTCGTACGCATGGGTCGTATCGAAATACGACGGATGCGCGGCGTTGGTGGCGTCGGCCAGGTGCAGGTCAAGGATTGGCGCGCCGGCAAGCTGGCGCACCTGCTCGCGCCAGCGGTCGGGCGCCGCGGTGACCTCTTCGGTGGAGAAGTCCGCCCACACGAACAGCGATGCGGCGTTGCCCGACAGAAAGCCGGCGGCGTCGGTGAGCGTTGCGAGCGGGTGGACCTGGCTGGCGGAGAAGCCGAGCAATTCCATGGGCGCGCGGTTACCGTCGCCCGCTCAGGCCTGCAGCAGCCGCGCGGCGTCGCGGGCGAAATAGGTCAGGATGCCGTCGGCGCCGGCGCGGCGGAACGCCAGCAGCGATTCCATCATCACCTTGTCGTGGTCCAGCCAGCCGTTCTGCGCGGCGGCCTTGAGCATCGCGTACTCGCCGCTGACCTGGTACACGTAGGTGGGGAAGCGGAACTCGTCCTTGACCCGGCGCACGATGTCCAGGTACGGCATGCCGGGCTTGACCATCACCATGTCGGCGCCTTCCAGGATGTCCTGCGCCACTTCGCGCAGCGCCTCGTCGGTGTTGGCCGGGTCCATCTGGTAGGTCATCTTGTTGCCCTTGCCCAGGTTGGCGGCCGAGCCCACCGCGTCGCGGAAGGGGCCGTAGAACGCCGACGCGTACTTGGCCGAGTACGCCATGATGCGGGTATGGATATGGCCGTTGTCTTCCAGCGCGCTGCGCACGGCGCCGATGCGGCCATCCATCATGTCGGACGGGGCGACGATGTCGACGCCGGCCTCGGCCTGCGCCAGCGCCTGGCGCACCAGGATCTCCACCGTCGCATCGTTGATCACGTAGCCGTTGTCGTCGAGCACGCCGTCCTGGCCGTGGCTGGTGTACGGGTCGAGCGCCACGTCGCACAGCACGCCGAGTTCGGGGAAGCGGTCTTTCAGCGCGCGCACGGCGCGCGGCACCAGCCCGTCGGGGTTGGTGGCCTCGATGCCGTCGGGGGTCTTCAGCGACGGGTCGATCACCGGGAACAGCGCGAGCACCGGGATACCCAGCCTGACGCAATCTTCGGCCACCGGCATCAGCAGGTCGACCGAGACGCGCTCCACGCCCGGCATCGACGCCACGGCCTGGCGCTGGTTCTGGCCATCGAGAATGAAAACGGGGTAGATCAGGTTGTCCGGGGACAGGCGATGCTCGCGCATCATGCGGCGGGAGAAATCATCGCGGCGCATGCGGCGCGGGCGGAACTCGGGGAAGGTCGACATGGCGGCTTCTTGGCGGAAGAGGACGAAATGCAGGCCGGCAAGCACGGCGCGCGCAGCGTCATGCGGCTGGCCGAAGAAAAACTAAACTTTTGTGCGTGCCCGCCATCATACTCGCGGACACTTTGCGTTGCGCACTGCGTGGCGCGGTGTCTCCCGCTACTCCTCCCTGAGCGGGTACCCGCCCCAGCGGCGGGAAAGTTCGTCCCCGTTGCTTGCGACGGGGCTTTTTTTTGCGCGCTCGGTGCCGCGCGCATTGCCGTGATCACGCGGCCGGATCGGATGCCGGAGGCTCGGTATTCGCGGCGGCGGCCTTCTGTTCAACCTTTTGCGCTTCCGGCAAGTTCAGCCAGCCGGCGATCACGCCCTGCGCCTCTTCGATGCCGCGGCGCTTCAGGCTGGAGAACAGCTGCGCCGTCATCGGCACCGGCGTTTCCATCTGCTCGGCATAGCCTTGCAGCATCTTGCGGGTTTCGCGCAGGGCTTTGGCATTGTCGCTGTTGGTGAGCTTGTCGGCCTTGGTCAGCAGCACGTGGATGGGCCGCCCGGTGGGCAGGAACCATTCGACCATCTGGCAATCGAGGTCCGTGAACGGGCGGCGCGCATCCATCATCAGGATCAGCCCGGCCAGTTGCTGGCGCGTCTGCACGTAATCGCTCAGCAGGCCCTGCCAGTGGTACTTGGCCGAGCCCGAGACTTCGGCATAGCCATAGCCCGGCAGATCGACCAGGAACGCCAGCGGGTCCGGCGCCTTGACCGGCGCCACCGAGAAATAGTTGATGTGCTGCGTGCGCCCGGGCGTGCGCGACGAGAACGCCAGCCGCTTCTGGTTGCACAGGATGTTGATCGCGGTGGACTTGCCGGCGTTGGAGCGGCCGGCGAACGCCACCTCGGGCACGGCCGTGGCGGGCAGGTCGCGCAGGTGGTTCACGGTGATGAAGAAGCGGGCCTGGTGAAGAAGGGACATGCGCTAGAGCGGTGGGGCGGGCCGCGGAGGCAGCGCGGTGCGCGTGCCGGGGCCGGGGTCTCGCCAGGGTGGGATGGCTGCGGCCTGGGCCGCCCGCCGGGGTTGATCTGGCGCAGCCCGAAGCGGGCACGACAAGCCGCAAGGCATCAATCCGGCACTTAACTTATTGTACAATACGCCGGTTTACGGTCTCCTGAACGGGTGACGCGTGGCATCCATGCCGCGTGCCTCGGCTGCCGTCGTCCGGGCGGGAAGCCTAGTGTGTCGTTCCATCGTGGGCAAGGCCTTGTCCTGCATTGCGCGTTGCACCGGACGGTGCGGCGGCGGCGGGAGCGGGCTGGCGGGGTCTGCCGCCACGGCCAGCGTTGCGCGGATCGGTCAGCCGCACGCGGGTCGCCACGATTCCAGCCTTTTGCACCGGCGCGTCCTCACCGCCGGCAAAGCGCCGGAGCGGCACGCATTACGGTATCCAAAACAATTCAGAGAAGGTGTGCGAATGAACCGCATTGCGAAGATTCTGGGTGTCCTGGCTCTGGCCGTTCCTGCCGCCGCCCTTTCCGGACTGGCATCTGCCGCAGAGCAGGCCGCCGCGAAGGCGGACCCGGCCAAGGGTGAAACGCTGTACACGCAAGGTGCCCCCGATCGCAATGTGCCCGCCTGCCTGAGCTGCCACGGCGCCGCCGGCAACAGCGCCGCCGCCGCCAACCCCAAGCTGGCCGCGCAGCATCCGGAATACGTCCACAAGCAGCTGGCCGACTTCAAGGCCAAGACCCGCAACAACGCAATCATGGTGCCGATGGCATCGGTGCTGACCGACGAGGAAATGCGCAACGTCGGCGCCTACCTGGCCAAGCAGTCGCTCAAGCCCGCCACCGCCAAGAACAAGGACAGCATCGAAGCCGGCCAGAAGATCTACCGTGGCGGCATCGCAGCCAAGGGCGTGCCGGCCTGCGCCGCCTGCCATGGCCCCGCCGGCGCGGGCATTCCGGCGCAGTATCCGCGCATCGGCGGCCAGTGGGCCGACTATACCGAGGCACAACTGGTGGCATTCCGCCAGGGCACCCGCAAGAACAACCCGGTCATGACGACCATCGCCGCCAAGATGTCGGATGCCGAGATCAAGGCGGTGGCGGACTACGTCGCCGGGGTTCGCTGACGATCCGGGATTCCGCGACGCTGGCGCCTGAACGCGCCGGCGCATTGGTTGCGCGGCCGCCTGCCGGCGTGCCCCAGCATGCAACCGAACGCGCTTGTCACAATCGAAAAGGGTGGCCTGCTTGCCAAAGCATGTCCACCCTTTATTCATTTCCAGGCCGTACGCTGTTTTAGGTTTCACTGCACATGTCGACCGCTTCCACTTCAGGGCTGCACCTGAAGACCTCTCACCGCGTGCTGCGCGACGCGGTCGAATTGTTGTCCTCGATGCGCTTCGCGATCGCGCTGCTGACGGTGATCTCCATCGCCAGCGTGATCGGCACCGTGCTCAAGCAGAACGAGCCGTATCCGAACTACGTCAACCAGTTCGGTCCCTTCTGGGCCGAGGTGTTCCATACGCTGTCGCTGCAGAAGGTCTACGGTTCGTGGTGGTTCCTGCTGATCCTGGCGTTCCTGGTGGTGTCCACCAGCCTGTGCCTGGTGCGCAACGCGCCCAAGATGGTCGCGGACATGCGCTCTTGGAAGGACCATGTGCGCGAGCGCAGCCTGCGCGCCTTCCACCATCGCGGCGAGTTCGACGGCGCGCGTCCGCGCGCCGAGGCCGTCGGCCGGCTGTCGGCGCTGCTGCGCAACCGCGGCTACCGCATCAAGGCGGTCGAGCATGACGGCGCCACGCTGCTGGCCGCCAAGGCCGGCGCCGCCAACAAGGCCGGCTATATCCTGGCGCACACCGCCATCGTGGTGATCTGCATCGGCGGCCTGCTCGACGGCGACCTGCTGATCCGCGCGCAGATGTGGCTGGGCGGCAAGACCCCGATCCGCGGCAACGCGGTGATCAGCGAGATCCCGCCCGAGCACCGGCTGTCGGCGAGCAACCCCGGCTTCCGCGGCAACGCCTACGTGCCCGAGGGCTCGACCGTCTCCACCGCCATCCTCAACATTGCCGACGGTGCGCTGGTGCAGGACCTGCCGTTCGCGATCACGCTCAAGAAGTTCAAGGTCGACTTCTACGAGACCGGCATGCCCAAGCTGTTCGCTTCGGACGTGGTCGTGACCGACCGCGCCACCGGCAAGCAGACCGAGGCCACCATCAAGGTGAACGAGCCGCTGATCGTCGACGGCATCGCCATCTACCAGTCCAGCTTCGAGGACGGCGGCTCGCGCCTGAAGTTCGTCGGCTACCCGATGCAGGGCAGCGGCCACGCCACCTTCACCCTCGACGGCGCGGTCGGCGGCAACAAGCCGCTGGCCGGCACCGGCACCAGCGCCGACCGCGACGGCCTGACGGTGGAGTTCAGCGACTTCCGGCTGATGAATATCGAGAACGTCACCGATGCCTCGGGCAAGCCCGATGCGCGCGGCGTGGCGCGCAAGTCCTTCAACGAGACGCTGGAACAGCATCTCGGCGCCGCCGCCAGCACCGACCGCGCCAAGACGCTGCGCAATGTCGGCCCGTCGGTGCAGTACAAGCTGCGCGACCGCACCGGGCAGGCGCGCGAGTACAACAACTACATGGTGCCGGTGCAGATGGACGGCCAGTCGGTGTTCCTGGCCGGCATGCGCGAGTCGCCCAGCGAGCCGTTCCGCTACCTGCGCATTCCCGCCGACGACCAGAGCAGCGTGGCCGACTGGATGCGCCTGCGCGCCGCGCTGCAGGACCGCGCGCTGCGCGGCGAGGCCGCGCGCCGTTTTGCGCTGGCGTCGATGCCCGGCGACGACAAGGCCGAGCTGCGCCGGCAGCTGGCCGAAAGCGCGCTGCGCGCGCTCGACCTGTTCGCGGGCGCGACCCGCCCCGCGCCGGATTCGCCGCCGGGCGGATTCACCGCGATCGCCGCCTTCCTGGAAAAGTCGGTGCCGCCGGCGGAACAGCAGAAGGCCGCCGACGTGCTGCTGAAGATCCTGAACGGTTCGATGTGGGAGCTGTGGCAGCTGGCGCGCGCGCAGGACCAGCTGCCGGTGGTGGCCAACAGTGCCCAGAGCGGCGCCTTCCTGCAGCAGGCCATCAACGCGTTGTCGGACAGTTTCTTCTACGGCGCGCCCGTGTTCCTGCAGCTCGACGACTTCCAGGAAATCAAGGCCAGCGTGTTCCAGCTGACCCGTGCGCCGGGCAAGAACATCGTGTATCTTGGCTGTCTGCTGCTGGTGCTGGGCGTGTTCGCGATGTTCTATATCCGCGAGCGCCGGGTCTGGGTCTGGATAAAAGACCAGCCGACTGACCCGTCCGCCACGGGCCACGCCGATGACGGTGCTGCCGGCAGCCATGTGCTGATGGCGATGTCGACCCAGCGCCGCACCATGGATTTCGAGAAAGAATTCGCGGCGCTGCGCGACGACATCGGCCGTGCCGCAGGGGGCCAAAGCGCTGCCCACGAATCCGCCGGCACTCCCCACTGAATCGAGCAGGTACGCTATGTCTTCTAATGTGAACCAGGCCGGTCCCGCCATGCGCGGCACCCCGCGCGCCGACAGCGGTGCCGACGAGGCCTACCTCGAACCTTCCTTCCTGCGCCGCCTGAGCTGGGTGGACTGGCTCTTCGCGCTGGCGCTGGCCGTCGGCGCCGGCGTGGCGCTGTCGCAATACGGGCAATGGATGGACGGCTACGACAAGGCGGTGCTGATCGGCGCCGTGCCCACCTTTGCGCTGCTCGGCTGGCACTGGAAGCCGGTGCGGCCGCTGATGGTGGCGCTGGCGGTGCTGTCGTTGTTCGCGATCCAGCTTTACCAGGGCCAGCTCGCGCGCGCGGAGCAGGCCTTCTTCCTCAAGTACTTCCTGTCCAGCCAGTCGGCCATCCTGTGGATGAGCGCGCTGGTGTTCCTGTCCACGCTGTTCTACTGGGTCGGGCTGGCGACGCGCTCGGGCACCGGCTACAGCCTCGGCAGCAAGCTGTGCTGGGGCGCGGTGGTGCTGGGCTTCACCGGCATGCTGGTGCGCTGGTACGAGTCCTACCTGCTCGGCACCGATATCGGCCACATCCCGATCTCGAACCTGTACGAAGTGTTCGTGCTGTTCACGCTGATCACCTCGCTGTTCTACCTGTATTACGAAGGCCGTTACGCCACGCGCGCGCTGGGCCCGTTCGTGATGCTGGTAGTGTCGGCCGCGGTCGGCTTCCTGCTGTGGTACACGGTCAGCCGCAATGCGCAGGAGATCCAGCCGCTGGTGCCCGCGCTGCAAAGCTGGTGGATGAAGATCCATGTGCCGGCCAACTTTATCGGCTACGGCACCTTTGCATTGGCGGCGATGGTGGCGGTGGCCTACCTGCTCAAGCAGCGCGGCATCCTGGCCGAGCGCCTGCCGTCGCTGGAACTGCTCGACGACGTGATGTACAAGGCGATCGCGGTCGGCTTTGCCTTCTTCACCATCGCCACCATCCTCGGCGCGCTGTGGGCGGCCGAAGCCTGGGGCGGCTACTGGAGCTGGGACCCCAAGGAGACCTGGGCGCTGATCGTCTGGCTCAACTACGCGGCCTGGCTGCATATGCGGCTGATGAAGGGGTTGCGCGGCACGGTGGCGGCCTGGTGGGCGCTGGTCGGCCTGCTGGTGACGACCTTCGCGTTCCTGGGCGTGAACATGTTCCTGTCGGGGCTGCACAGCTACGGCGAACTCTGACGCGCGCATGCTGCGATGCAAAAACCTGCCTTCGGGCAGGTTTTTTTTCGACTTTTTCAAATTTTTTCGGGCGTTGCGGGAATAAAGAGATCACATCCGGTGTTTACTGGAGGGACGGTGCCGGCTGGCGGCACCGGTTTGCATGGAGAACAAGATCATGGCAAGTCTGCGTCGTAACGCTGCTGCATCCCTGGTTCGTCCCGGCGCGCTCGCGCTCGGCTGCGCGGCCGTCCTGCTCGCCGGTTGTGCCGGCATGGGCATGGGCGGCGGCAGCGCCGGCAATCTGCCGCCCACGGTGAAAGTGGCCAATGGCGTGCTGACCGATCCGCAGGGCCTGACGCTGTACACCTTTGACCGCGACACCGCCGGCAGCGGCAAGAGCGCCTGCAACGGCCCCTGCGCCACCAACTGGCCGCCGCTGATGGCCGCCCCGGGCACCAGTGGCTCGGGCCAGTACACCATCATCACGCGCGATGACGGCAGCAAGCAGTGGGCCTACCGCGGCCAGCCGCTGTACCGCTTCGCCAAGGACGCCAAGCCGGGCGACCGCACCGGCGACAACGTCAACAACGTCTGGCACGTGGCCAAGCCCTGACGCGGCAGCCACCCCCGCAGCCACCACCACAGCCACGGCATGGACGGGTTTGACGGCCAGCTGGTCGCACTGGCGCCGCGGCTGCGGCGCCACGCGCGCGGCCTTACCGGCGACGCGGCGCTGGCCGACGACCTGGTGCAGGACACGCTCGAGCGCGCGCTGCGCTACCGCTGGCGCTTCCGCCTGCGCCCCGGCGCATGGTGGGGCGACGGCGCCGACGGCCTGCTGCCGTGGCTGCTGACCCTGATGCACCGCCTGCGCCTGAATGCCTTGCGCAGGAAGGACCTGGTGGTGGCCACCGACACCCTGCCCGAGGTCAGCGGCCCCGCGGACGACCCCGGCCTGCGCCGTGACCTGTCGCAGGCGCTGGCACAGCTGCCCGAGCCGCAGCGCGCGGTGCTGCTGCTAGTCAGCCTGGAACAACTGACCTATGCCGAGGCCGCGCGCGTGCTCGACATCCCGCAAGGGACGGTGATGTCGCGGCTGGCGCGCGCGCGCGAACAGATGCGCCGGCTGCTTGACGGCGCGGCGCCGAACCGGAACGCCGCGGCCGCCAATCCGCTGCAACGGGTGAAATGATGTCGGGCATCCACGAAGCCGATCTCCACGCCTACGCCGATGGCCAGCTGGCCGGCGCGCGCCGCGCCGCCGTCGAGGCCTACCTGGCGCAGCACCCGGACGCTGCGGCACAGGTGGCCGCCTGGCGCCGGCAGGCCGATGCATTGCACGGTGCGCTCGACCCCGTACTGAATGAACCGGTGCCCTTGGCGGCCTTGCCGCCGGGTTTGCACGGCGATCAGCGCCGCTCCCGCGGCCGCAACGGCCGGCGCGATGGCGCCCGTCCCTGGCCGCGCTGGACCATGGCCCTGGCCGCCACTTGCGCGTCGGTCGCGCTGCTGGCGGTCGGCGGTACGCTGGGCTGGCTGGCGCACGGGCGCCTCGCCCCCGGCGCGCTGGTGCTGGCCCCCGGCGAGCGCTTTGCGCGCGAGGCCCTTGCCACGCACGCGGTCTACGCGCCGGAGATGCGCCACCCGGTGGAAGTCGCGGCGACCGAAGAGGCCCATTTGGTTGCCTGGCTGTCGAAACGGCTGGGCACGGCGCTGCAGGTGCCCGACCTGCGCGCGCAAGGCTTCCACCTGATCGGCGGCCGGCTGGGCGTGGCCGAAGGCGGCCCGTCGGCCATCCTGATGTATGAAGCCGACGACGGCACGCGCCTGTCGCTGCAGTTGCGGCGCATGGCGCAGGGCACGCCCGATACCGGCTTCCGCGTCGAGCGCATGACGGGCGAAGGCGCGCGGCGGCGCACACCGGGGCGCGACCCGATGATGGCGTTCTACTGGATCGACCGCGACCTGGGCTTTGCGCTGGCGGGACCGCTGGAACGCGCCCGGCTGCTGACGCTGGCGCAGGTGGTGTACCAGCAATACCAGGGCGGATAGCACGGCACCCGGCACGCGGCGGCCCGGCGCCCTGCGGCGTCATTGCGATGCCATCACAAAAAACTGTCAGGACTGGCCCGCACTCCACGACCAAGCCAGGAGTCCAATCCTGCAAGCAGGCGCCCGCGGCGCCGGCCCGACCAGGCAATCGAGGAAAACCATGCTGATTCCTTCCCCCAAGTGGCTGCGCGGCGGCGACATTGCCGCCAGCGAGATCACCCCTCGCGATGTCTTCGAATCGCGCCGCCGCATGCTGGCGCTCACTGCGGCCGGTGCCGCCGGCGCCACGCTGGCGCCATGGTTCGCTCGGCAGGCCCTGGCGCAAGGGCAGCATGGCGCCAGGCTGCCCGCGACACCCAACAACGCCTACGTCATCACCGAAAAGCGCACGCCCTACGAAGACGTCACCACCTACAACAACTTCTACGAGTTCGGCACCGACAAGTCCGACCCGGCGCGCCACGCCGGCACGCTGCGACCGCGTCCGTGGCAGGTGGCGGTCGAGGGGCTGGTGAAGAAGCCCAAGGTCTATGACCTGGACGAACTGGTGAAACTGGCGCCGATGGAAGAGCGCGTCTACCGGATGCGCTGCGTCGAGGGCTGGTCGATGGTGATCCCGTGGATCGGCTATCCGCTGGCCGAGCTGATCCGCCGCGTCGAGCCGCAGCCCGGGGCGAAGTACGTGCAGTTCATCACGCTGGCCGACAAGAAGCAGATGCCCGGCATCAGCAGCGGCGTGCTCGACTGGCCGTACAGCGAGGGCCTGCGCATGGATGAAGCCATGCATCCGCTGGCGCTGCTGACCTTCGGCCTCTACGGCGAGGTGCTGCCGAACCAGAACGGCGCGCCGGTGCGCCTGGTGGTGCCGTGGAAATACGGCTTCAAGAGCGCCAAGTCGATCGTCAGGATCCGCTTTGTCGACAAGCAGCCGCCGACCAGCTGGCACCTCGCCGCGCCGCAGGAATACGGTTTCTATTCGAACGTGAACCCCGACGTCGACCACCCGCGCTGGAGCCAGGCCACCGAGCGCCGCATCGGCGAAGAGCGCGGCAGCGGCTTTGGCGCGCTGTTCGCACCCAAGCGCAAGACGCTGCCGTTCAATGGCTATGCCCAGCAGGTGGCCGCGCTGTACCAGGGCATGGACCTGAAGAAGTTCTTCTGATGCAAGGCGAGCGCATGGTCACCTCTTCCTCCAGCGCCGCAGCCGTGGCGGCGCGCAAGCCGGCTGGCCTGGCCACGCTGTCGCCGCAGCGCGTGCGCGCGCTCAAGCTTGCGCTCTGGCTGCTGGCATTGCTGCCCTTCATACGGCTGCTATACCTCGGGGCCACGGAACAGTTCGGCGCCAACCCGCTCGAGTTCGTCACGCGCTCGACCGGCACCTGGACGCTGGTGATGCTGTGCCTGACGCTGGCCATCACGCCGCTGCGCCGCCTGACCGGCTGGAACTGGCTGATCCGGCTGCGGCGCATGCTGGGCCTGTTCGCGTTCTTCTACGGCTTGCAGCACTTCCTGCTGTGGATCGGCGTGGACCGCGGCTTCGACCTCGCCTACATGATCAAGGACGTGTATAAGCGGCCCTTCATCACGGTGGGCTTCACCGCCTTCATGCTGATGGTGCCGCTGGCGCTGACCTCGACCAACGGCATGGTGCGCCGCCTCGGCGGCAAGCGCTGGCAGGCGCTGCACCGGCTGGTCTATGCCATCGCCGTGCTCGCCATCCTGCACTACTGGTGGCACAAGGCGGGCAAGAACGACTTCGGCGAAGTATCGATCTACGCCGCGGTGGTGTTCGTGCTGCTGGGGATGCGGGTGTGGTGGCGGCTGCGCAAGCCGGCCGCGGGAACGCGGCAGCCCGCCGCATAAGGCGCATAAGCCGGGGCGGGCCGGGCCGCGGGAATCAGTCCTGCAGCAGGCGCTCGTCGCGGAACAGGTCTTCGACCAGCTCGCGCTCGCGCACCAGGTGGACCTTGCTGCCATCGACCATGACTTCGGCGGCGCGCGGGCGGGTGTTGTAGTTGGAGCTCATGGTGAAGCCGTAGGCGCCCGCCGACATCACCGCCAGCAGGTCGCCGGGCTGCACCGCCAGCGCGCGGTCGCGGCCGAGCCAGTCACCCGATTCGCAGACCGGGCCGACGATGTCGTAGGTCACGGCCGGCGCGTCGCGCAGCGCCACCGGCTCGATGCGGTGGTAGGCCTCGTACATGGCCGGGCGTGCCAGGTCGTTCATGGCGGCGTCGACGATGCAGAAGTTCCTGGCCGCGCCCGGCTTGAGGAACTCCACCTGCGTCAGCAGCACGCCGGCGTTGCCCACCAGCGAGCGGCCCGGCTCGAACAGCACCTCGCGGTGGCCATGGCCGCGCGCGGCAACGCGCTCCAGCAGCGTGGTGGCGAAGCCGGTGATGTCCGGCGGGGTCTCGTCGGTGTAGGTGATGCCCAGGCCGCCGCCCACGTCGATGTGTTCCAGGCTGATGCCTTCGCGCTCGAGCGCCTCGACCACGTCCAGCACCTTGTCCAGCGCTTCCAGGTAGGGCTCGACCTCGGTGATCTGCGAACCGATATGGCAATCGATGCCCGTCACGGCCAGGTGCGGCAGCGCGGCGGCGGCGCGGTAGGTCGGCAGCACGTCTTCGAAGGCGATGCCGAACTTGTTGCCCTTCAGGCCGGTGGAGATATACGGATGGGTCTTCGCGTCGACATCGGGGTTGATGCGCAGCGACACGCGCGCACGCTTGCCGACGCGGCCGGCCACTTCGTTCAGGCGGTCGAGTTCGGGAATCGACTCGACGTTGAAGCAGCGCACGTCCTGCGCCAGCGCCAGTTCCATTTCGGCCGCGCTCTTGCCCACGCCCGAGAACACCACCTTGCGCGGATCGCCGCCCGCGGCCAGCACGCGCTTGAGCTCGCCGCCGGAGACGATGTCGAAACCCGCGCCCAGCCGCGCGAACACCTGCAGCACCGCGAGGTTGGAATTCGCCTTCATCGCGTACTGGACCTGCGCCTTGCGGCCCTTGCAGGCGGCGGCGTAGGCCTGGTACGCGGCGCTCAGCGCTGCGCGCGAATAGACATAGGTGGGCGTGCCGAACTCGGCGGCGATGCGCGCCAGCGGCACTTGCTCGACGGCAAGCGCGCCGTCCTGGCGGTGGAAGAATGCGGTCATGGTTATCGGGGGGTGGGGGCGGCGGGGGACGATGCCGGTGCCGTCGCCGGCGCAGCGGGGGCGGCCGGCATCGCATCGGCCCGGCCCAGGCCCGGATCCGGCACGGTCGGCGGGGTCGGCTCGGCCGGGACCCTGGGCAGGGTCAGCGGCCCGCGGATACCGCATCCGCCCAGCAGGGGCATCGCAAGGGCGGCGGCAAACGCCGATACAATCGCAACACGACGCAGCATCGGGTCGTCCTTTTGGCTGTTGGCAAGGCGTTGGATGGCCCGGCGCGACCGCCTGGCATCCGAAGGATTCTTAACAAAAAAAGCCGTTCGCGCCACGTACGCCCGGTCCGGGCAGCGGCGGCAACGGCGGTCTCGGAGTTTAGCATGCCCCCCTTGAGCGAAAGCGAGTTCCTGGCCCTGGCCACGCGGGAGCTGGACCGCATCGAAGCCGCGGTCGAGGCCGCCGCCGACGCGGCCGACGCCGACATTGAAATCAGCCGCACCGGCA
The DNA here is from genome assembly GCF_900249755.1 of Cupriavidus taiwanensis. Lineage (NCBI taxonomy): Bacteria > Pseudomonadati > Pseudomonadota > Betaproteobacteria > Burkholderiales > Burkholderiaceae > Cupriavidus > Cupriavidus taiwanensis. The sequence continues at coordinate 3,398,627 of NZ_LT976853.1, read as the reverse complement.
ACGTGATGGAGCTGGAATTCGAGAACGGCTCCAAGATCATCATCAACAGCCAGGCGCCGATGCAGGAACTGTGGGTGGCCGCGCGCGCGGGCGGCTTCCACTTCCGCCGCGACGGCGAGCGCTGGATCGATACGCGCAACGGCGGCGAACTGTACGCGGCGCTGTCGGGCTATGTCAGCGAACAGGCCGGCGCAAGCGTGAAGCTGCACTGACACGAGCTTCCCCGGGGCGTAACCCGAAGCGCAAAAAGAAAGCCGGCCTTGCGGCCGGCTTTCTGCTGTCTGGCGACCGCGCTCAGGCGCCGCCGAACATCTCCAGGATCTTCTTCTTCTCCTGCTCGGTATCGACCGGCGGGGTCGTCGATTCCTCCGGCTTGCCCGGCCACGGATCGCCCAGGCCCACCGACGCCACGCCGGCGCCGCCGGCGTTTTCTTCGAAGGTCCAGTCGCCGCCCACCATCAGCACGCCTTCGGGGGCGGGGCGCTCCGGAGACTCGGGCACGCCCTTGAGCGCCTTGCTCATGTAGCCGACCCAGATCGGCAGCGCCAGGCCGCCGCCGGTTTCGCGCACGCCCAGGCTCTTGGGCTGGTCGTAGCCCATCCAGGCGATCGCCACCAGGTTGGGGGTGTAGCCGGCGAACCAGGCATCGACCGCGTCGTTGGTGGTGCCGGTCTTGCCGGCCAGGTCGTTGCGGCCCAGGCGCTGCTTGGCGCTGTTGGCCGTGCCGTAGCGCACCACATCGCGCAGCATGGTGTCGGCGATAAAGGCGGTGCGCGCGTCGAGCACGCGCACCGCGTCGGTGCCGGCGCGCTGCGGATGGGTTTCAGAGATCACGTTGCCGCGCGCATCGACCACCTTCTGGATCAGGTACGGATTGATGCGGTAGCCGCCGTTGGCGAACACCGAGTAGGCGCCGGCCATCTGCAGCGGCGTCACCGCGCCCGAGCCCAGCGCCATCGGCAGGTAGGCGGGGTGCTTGTCGGCCTCGAAGCCGAAGCGGGTGATGTAGTCCTGCGCGTACTGCGTGCCGATCGCGCGCAGGATCCGCACCGAGACCAGGTTCTTCGACTTGGCCAGCGCGCGGCGCATGGTCATCGGGCCCTCGAAGCGGCCGTCGTAGTTCTTCGGTTCCCACACCTGGCCGCCGGTGTCGGGGCCGATCGTCAGCGGCGCGTCGTTGATCACGGTGGCCGGCGAGAAGCCCTTTTCCAGCGCCGCCGAGTAGATGAACGGCTTGAAGCTGGAACCGGGCTGGCGCCAGGCCTGGGTCACGTGGTTGAACTTGTTGCGGTTGAAGTCGAAGCCGCCCACCATCGAGCGGATCTCGCCGTCCTGCGGGTTGATCGACACGAACGCCGCGGCCACTTCCGGCAGCTGCGTTACCGACCAGTTGCCCTTGGCGTCCTGCGTCACGCGGATTACCGCGCCGGGACGCATCTTCATCTTGGGCTGCGCGTTGGCCGACAGCGACGGCGCGATAAAGCGCAGCGCCGGGCCCTCGATGGTCGCCACCTCGCCGGACAGCAGCGTCGCCTTGACCTGCTTGGACGCCACGCTGGTGACCACCGCCGAACGCAGGTCGCCGCTGCCCGGGTGCTCGACCAGTGCATCGTCGATGGCCTGCTCGCGCTCGGCCGGATCCGACGGCAGGTCGATAAAGGCCTCGGGGCCGCGGTAGCCGTGCTTGCGCTCGTAGTTCATGATGCCGGTGCGCACGGCTTCATAGGCGGCGTCCTGGTCGGTCTTGGTCAGCGTGGTGTAGACCGTCAGGCCGCGCGTGTAGGTTTCCTCGCGATACTGCGCGTACATCAGCTGGCGCACGATCTCGGCGACGTACTCGGCGTGGGTGGAGAACTCGTTGCCCTCGGTGCGCACCTTCAGCTCGGCCTGCACGGCCTGGTCGTACTGCTCGGGCGTGATGTAGCGCAGATCGCGCATGCGCTGCAGGATGTACTCCTGGCGCACCTTGGCGCGGCGCGGGTTGACCACCGGGTTGTACGCCGACGGCGCCTTCGGCAGGCCGGCCAGCATGGCGGCCTCGGCCGGCGTCACGTCGCGCACCGACTTGCCGAAGTACACGCGCGCGGCGCTGTCGAAGCCGTAGGCGCGCTGGCCCAGGTAGATCTGGTTCATGTACAGCTCGAGGATCTGGTCCTTGCTCAGGTTGGCCTCGATCTTGTACGCCAGCAGCATCTCGTAGATCTTGCGGGTGTAGGTTTTCTCGCTGGACAGGAAGAAATTGCGCGCCACCTGCATGGTGATGGTGGAGGCGCCCTGCGACAGCCCGCCGCGCAGGTTGGCCAGGCCGGCGCGCATCACGCCGACGAAGTCGACGCCGCCGTGCTCGTAGAAGCGGTCGTCCTCGATCGCCAGCACCGCCTTTTTCATCACGTCCGGAATTTCGGCGATGGGCACGAAGTTGCGCCGCTCCTCGCCGAATTCGCCGATCAGCACATTGTCCGCGGTGTAGATCCGCAGCGGAATCTTGGGCCGGTAGTCGGTGATGGTGTCCAGCGACGGCAGGTTGGGCGCGGCCACCAGCAGTGCGTAGCCAAGCAGCAGCGCAATCACGACGGCACCGGCGACAACCAGTCCGACCGCCCAGAACATGAGCCGCGTCCAGATCGAACGGCGGGCAGGGTGGGACGGCTTCTGTTGTGCTGTGGCCATAAGGGAAATACCTAGTCAGGGGTGCCCGCGATTATATCTTCCGGCATCCGCCCGCCCGGGCGCACAGTGGCGGGGGCGCCGCTATCGCGCTGTTACAAGATGTAAGGCCGCGGATGCCGGCGTGCAGGGCGACGTTGGCGGGGGCCATGGGGGAAGCGCGCGGCACAGGCAGGCATGGAAGGGAACCCGACGACCGTGGGGTTTTGGCAACGGATTGATGAGGGCCTTCTCAAAAACAAGTGCGGCCCAGTTCGGCACGTTGCCACCGATGCTGGATTTTGTGAGAATCGCCCAACATAAAAAGCAGACGTTTCATTCAAGAAACTAGGCTCGCCCGATTAGAGCGTTCAAGCCAGGGGCGAGTTCAAAAGTCAGGGGGTCACCTTGCGTCGGGGCATTTTGTCGGGGCTTCTGCGCCGGACTACGGTCGGCGTGGATATCGGGTCGTCCAGCATCAAGGTAGTCGAGCTGTCCGTGGGGGGCAGCCGGCAAGACTACCGGCTGGAAAAATGCGCCAGCGAACTGCTGGACCGCAACGCCGTTGCCGATGGCAACGTCATCAACATCGAGGCCGTCGGGATCGCGCTCAGGCGTGCGCTCGGCAAGGCCGGCATCCGCTCGAAGGACGTGGTGCTGGGCGTGCCCTCCATGCTGACTGAATCGCAGACGGTCAGCCTGCCGGACAACCTGTCCGAAGACGAACTCTATTCCCAGGTCGAATCCGAAGCGCACCGGCTTTATCCTCCTTCGCAGGCGGTCAACTTCGACTTCGCCGTGATCGGCCCCAGCGAGACCGAGGGCGGCATCGGCGTGCGCGTGACTGCGGCCAACAGCGACCGCGTGCAGGAACGCGTGACCGCGGCCGAAATGGCCGGCCTCAAGCCGCAGGTGATGGATGTCGAGGAATACGCGGTGCAGCGCTCGATCGTGCAGATGCTGGGCGTCCCGCACGAAATGTCCGAGGCCGACGCGCGCGCGCTGCCGGTGGTGGCCGTCGTTCATTTGGGCGGCAGCCGTTCCAAGGCCATCTTCTACCAGGGCTGGAAAGAACTCTATGAGCAGCCGCTGAACAGCTACGGCGACCAGCTCACGCAAAGCGCGGCGCGCATGTTCACGCTCGACGCGCTCAAGGCCGAGATCAAGAAGCGCAAGAACACGCTGCCCGAGGCCTGGCGCGCGCAGTTGCTCAAGCCGTCGCTCGATGCCCTCGCCATGGAAGTGCAGTCGGCGATCGGCAACTTCATCGCCAGCTCCAGCCTGGGCCGCGTCGACGAGATCCTGCTGTCCGGCGGGCATGCATCGCTGTTCGGCGTGCAGGCGGCGATCCAGCACCAGACCAAGATCACCACCACGCTGGCGAACCCGTTCGCCAACATGGCGACCAACGCCAAGGTCAACGAGCGCTACCTGCAGCGCGACCTGCCGGCGTATATCGTCAGTGCCGGCCTGGCCCTGCGCGGCCTGCAATAACGCACCGGAGGCAACAGATGTCAACGAACACACTGCCTTCGGTCAACCTGCTGCCTTACCACGAAGCCCGCAAGGCGGCGCGGCGCAAGAAGGTCTACACGATGCTCGGCGCAGCGGCGGCTGCCGGCGCGGCCGTGGTGCTGCTGGGCGGCGTCTATATCGACGGGCGCATTGATTCGGTGGTGGCGCTCAACCAGGTGCTGAGCGCGGAAAACGCCAGGCTCGACGGACAGATCCGGGAAGTCAACAGCCTGAAGAAAGACATCGACGCGCTGCTGCAGCGGCAGAAGGCCGTCGAAAGCCTGCAGACCGAGCGCAACCGCCCGGTGCAGCTGCTCGAGGAACTGGTGCGGCAGGTGCCCGAGGGCGTCTACCTGACCAGCCTGAAGCAGGCCGGCGAGGCCTTCACCATCGCCGGCGTGGCGCAGTCCAACGAGCGCATTTCCGAACTGCTGCGCAACCTGGGCGGGGTCGACTGGCTCGACAAGGCCGAACTGGTCGAGTCCAAGGCGGTCACCATGACCAACAACCTGCGCGAGCAGCGCCGGCTGTTCGATTTCTCGATGCGCTTCGCGTACCGCGCGCCGGAGGCGCCGGCCGACGGCAAGAAGGCTGCGCCGGGCGCTTCGGCCCCATCCGCCGCACCTGCACCTGCACCCGCCCCCGCGGCCGGAAAGGCCTGACCATGGCGCTCAATACCGAAATCAACCTGGCTGACCTGACCAGCCAGTTCCGCGGGCTCAACCTGAACGAGCCGGAGACCTGGCCGGCCGCGCCGCGCGTGCTGTTCGCGATCCTGGCCGCGGCGGTGGTGCTGCTGCTGGGCTGGCAGTTCTACTGGAGCGGAAAGTTCGATGAGCTCGAGCGCCAGCGCCAGGAGCAGGAAAGCCTGAAGCAGGCGTACCAGTCCAAGGTGGCGCAGGTGGCCAACCTCGACGCGCTGCGCGAGCAGAAGAAGCAGGTCGAGCAACGCGTGGCGCTGCTGGAGCGGCAACTGCCCAACAAGACGGAAATGGACGCGCTGCTGGCCGACGTCAACCATGCCGGCGTGGCGCGCGGGCTGCAGTTCGAGCTGTTCAAGCCGCAGGCGGCGGTGATCAAGCCGTACTTTGCCGAGATCCCGGTGAACCTGCGCGTGACCGGTCGCTACCACGAGGTGGCACAGTTCAATGCCGACGTCGCGGCGCTGTCGCGGATCGTGTCGATGCAGAACCTGCAACTGGCCAATACCAAGGATGGCGGTTTGTCGATGGAAGCGGTGGCGATGGCCTACCGCGCGCTCGACCCGGAAGAGCAGGCGGCGCAACGCAAGGCCGCCGCGGCCGCTGCAGCCGCCAAGGCAGGAGGTCCGAAATGAGCCGCATCGTCCGGACCCGCGCCCTGGCATGGACCGCATCGCGGCGCGCGCTCGCGGCGGCGCTGGCGCTCGGTTTGCTGGGCGCCTGCGGCGCCAGCGATGAAGACGCGCTGCGCCAGTGGATGGATGCCACCCGCAGCGCCCGCGCCAGGCCGCCCGAGCCCGTGCCCGACGCCCGGCCCTACGTGCCGCGCGAATACGCCGCGGCCAGCGCGCCCGAACCGTTCGCGCAGGCCAAGATCGGCGAACTGAACAAGACGCTGGCCGATTCGCCCGAAGCCGGCCGGCGCCGCGAGCCGCTCGAGGACTATCCGCTCGAGAACTTCAAGATGCTCGGGATGATGAAGAAGCATGGGGAAACCTTCGGCATCGTCCGTGTTGATAACAAGATCCACCATGTGAAGGTGGGTCAGTATCTCGGCCAGAGCTATGGCCGGGTGGTCCGCATCACCGATCAGGAGATCGTGCTGCGCGAATTGGTCCGGGAGGGGGTATCCGAGTGGAAAGAGAAAATGACCAGCCTGAAGCTGGACGCGGCGGCATGACCCCCGCGCGCTGGTATCGGGCGCTCGCGGGCGCCGCGAGGACGACGGCGGCAATGGCGCTGGCGCTGTGGCTTGGCATGGCTGCGCAGGCCGCGCTGGCACAAGGCAACCGGATCAAGTCGGTGGACGTCAGCACGACCGGCGAGCAGACCGTGCTGGTGGTCGAGCTGGAACGGCCGCTGGCGCAGAAGCCGGCGGACTTCACCACGCAGAACCCGGCACGGCTCGCGATCGATTTCTTCGATACCGGCTTTGCCGAGCGGCGCGCGCAGTATGAATACGGCGGCAAGCTGGTCAAGGCCGCCAACGTGATGCAGATCGGCGACCGTACGCGCGTGATCCTTGACCTTGCGCGCAACGCCACCTATCGCACCGACCAGCGCGGCAATGTCTTCGTGGTGTCCCTGGATAACGTCGCGCCGGCGGCCAAGAGCGCTGCGCCGACGTTTGCGCCGGCCGCCACCTCGCCGGGCGCGGCAGGGCGGCCGTCGGTGCGCAATATCGACTTCCGCCGCGGCGCCGACGGCGCGGGGCGCGTGGTGGTGGACCTGTCCTCGCGCGACTCGGGCATCAATATTGCGCAACAGGGCAAGAACGTGGTGGTCGATTTTCTCGGCACCACGCTGCCGGAAAACCTGCGGCGGCACTTCGACGTCAGCGACTATGGCTCGCCGGTGCAGGGCATGCGCGCTTCCGATGCCAACGGCAACGCGCGCCTGACCATCGAACCGCGCGGCAACTGGGAATACAGCTCGTACCAGACCGATACCCAGTTCGTGGTCGAGGTCAGGCCGGTCAAGGAAGACCCGACCAAGCTGATCAGCGGCCCCGGCTACCGCGGCGAGCGCCTGTCGCTGAACTTCCAGAACATCGACATCCGCTCGCTGCTGCAGGTGTTCGCCGACTTCACCAACCTGAACATCATCACCAGCGAAAGCGTGCAGGGCAACCTGACGCTGCGGCTCAAGGACGTGCCGTGGGACCAGGCGCTGCAGATCGTGATGGATGCGAAGGGGCTGGCCTCGCGCCGCAACGGCAATGTGCTGTGGGTGGCGCCCAAGGCCGAACTGCAGACCAAGGAAAAGCTCGAGCTCGAGTCGCAGCAGCAGATCAACGACCTCGAGCCGATCCGCAGCCAGGTGTTCCAGCTCAACTACCAGCGCGCCGAGGACGTGCGCAGGATGCTGCTGGGCATGGGCGCCGGCGGCGGCGCGGCCGCCCCCATCGGTGCCGCGGGCGCGGCGGGCGCCAGCACGCGCATGCTGTCCAAGCGCGGGTCGCTGACGGCGGATGCGCGCACCAACCAGCTCTTTGTGTCGGATATCGCCTCCAAGCTGGAAGAGGTGCAGAGCTTCATCGGCAAGATCGACATCCCGGTGCGCCAGGTCATCATCGAGGCGCGCATCGTCGAGGCCACCGATACCTTCAGCCGCAACCTGGGCGTGAAGCTGGGCTTCGCCGGGCAGTACAACAATGCCCGCGTCGGCAACACCTACAACAACGTGCTGCCGGGCGCCACCTCCGACAACGGCCCGTTCCTGAGCCTGCCGGCCGGTTCCATCAACGGCACCAACCCCGCCAATATCGCGGTGAGCCTGTTCAACAGCGCCGCCACGCGTTTCCTGGCGCTGGAGCTGTCGGCGCTGGAGGCGGACGGCAAGGGCAAGATCATCTCCAGCCCGCGCGTGGTCACGGCCAACAACATCAAGGCGCTGATCGAGCAGGGCACCGAGCTGCCTTACCAGGCGGCCACGTCCAGCGGCGCCACCTCGGTGCAGTTCCGCAAGGCCAACCTGAAGCTGGAGGTGACGCCGCAGATCACGCCCGAAGGCAACGTGCTGCTGGACGTCGACGTGAACAAGGACAGCGTGGGCATCCAGACCACCTCCGGCTTTGCCATCGACACCAAGCACGTGCAGACCCAGGTGCTGGTCGAGAACGGCGGCACCGTCGTGATCGGCGGCATCTACACCCAGACCGAGTCCACCGATGTCGACAAGGTGCCGCTGCTGGGCGATATCCCGGTGCTCGGCTACCTGTTCAAGAACAACGCCAAGGTGCGCAACCGGACCGAGCTGCTGGTGTTTTTGACCCCGCGCATCCTGAACGAGAGCGTGTCGCTCAGGTAGGGACATGGCGTCCGGAGGCGCCGGATACAGTAGACTGGCAGGCCGCATCGAGGGATGCGGCCTTTTTTTGCGCGCCGCGGGGGGCGGAGACGGCCCCGGGGCGGGCCAGCCGTGTGGGCCATGCCGCATTCGCCACTTGCCGGCCGCGCCACAACATAAGAAGATGATGCAGTTCCCAACCGGGGAGGACGGCCCGCATGCCGCGCTCCCGAACCACAGTCCCGTGACAGCCCCAGCGACCGGCCCGGCGGCACAGCGCCAGGCCCAGGATCGGCGCGATGCCGATCGATCCGACTCCGAGCGACCGGAATCCGATCGACCCAACCTCTTTTTCGTCGGCCTGATGGGCGCCGGCAAGACCACCGTGGGCCGCACGGTGGCACGGCGCCTGCACTATCCGTTTTTCGATTCCGACCATGAGCTCGAGGCGCACTGCGGCGTGCGCATCCCGGTGATCTTCGAACTCGAGGGCGAGGCCGGCTTCCGCGACCGCGAGGCCGCGATGATCCGCGAACTGGCGCAGCGCCAGGGCATCGTGCTGGCCACCGGCGGCGGCGCCGTGCTGCGCGCCGAGAACCGCGCGGTGCTGAAGGCCCGCGGCACGGTGGTGTACCTGCGCGCCAGCCCGCACGACCTGTGGCTGCGCACTCGGCACGACCGCAACCGCCCGCTGCTGCAGACCGAGGACCCCAAGGGCAAGCTCGAGGCGCTGTACGCCGAGCGCGACCCGCTATACCGCGAAGTCGCCGACTTCATCATCGAAACCGGCAAGCCCTCGGTGGCGCAGCTTGCTAATATGGTGTTGATGCAACTTGAAATGGCCGGTTTCCGGATCGATCCCCCGCAGCCGGCGTCCCCGCCCGCGGACGATGCCGAACCCCCGGCGCAGGACCCCAATCCATGATTACCCTTGAAGTCGACCTGGGCGAGCGCAGCTACCCCATCCACATCGGCACCGGCCTGCTCGACAACGCCGAGCTGCTGCGCCCGCACGTGCGCGGCCAGCACGCCGTCATCGTCACCAATGAAACCGTCGGGCCGCTCTATGCGGCGCGCGTCGCGGCCACGCTCACCGCGCTGGGCAAGACCGTGCGCACCGTCACGCTGCCCGACGGCGAGTCCTTCAAGCACTGGGAAACGCTGAACCGGATCTTCGACGCGCTGCTGCAGGCCGGCGCCGACCGCAAGACCACGCTGGTGGCGCTGGGCGGCGGCGTGGTCGGCGACATGACCGGGTTTGCCGCCGCGTGCTATATGCGCGGCGTCCCGTTCATCCAGATGCCGACCACGCTGTTGGCGCAGGTCGATTCATCGGTGGGCGGCAAGACCGGCATCAACCACCCGCTCGGCAAGAACATGATCGGTGCGTTCCACCAGCCCAACGCGGTGATCGCCGATATCGACACGCTGCGCACGCTGCCGCCGCGCGAACTGGCCGCCGGCATGGCCGAGGTCATCAAGCACGGCGCCATCGCCGATGCCGAGTACTTCGGCTGGATCGAGCGCAACATCAAGGCGCTGAACGACTGCGACCCCGAACTGATGGCCGTGGCGGTGCAGCGCTCGTGCGAAATCAAGGCCGGCGTGGTGGCGCAGGACGAACGCGAGGGCGGGCTGCGCGCCATCCTCAATTTCGGCCATACCTTTGGCCATGCGATCGAGGCTGGCATGGGCTACGGCGCCTGGCTGCACGGCGAAGCCGTCGGCTGCGGCATGGTGATGGCCGCCGACCTGTCGCACCGGCTGGGCTTTATCGATATCGAGACGCTGGCGCGCGTGCGCACGCTCACGCAGGCGGCGATGCTGCCGGTGGTGGCGCCGGAACTGGGCGCCGAGCGCTATATCGAACTGATGAAGGTCGACAAGAAGGCCGAGGCCGGCAGCATCAAGTTCATCCTGCTGAAAAAGCTCGGCGAGGCGTTCATCACCAGCGTGCCGGACGCGGATCTGCGCGCAACGCTGGCGCACGCCGTCCTGAAACCTCCCACCGAGGCACCGGTCGCCTGACCGATCGGTTATGCCTCGCCACCCCGACCCAGCCACCGGACGCGCTGCATGACCGACTTTGAAAGCCACCTCGCCCCGTACGCCGCCCGCTCCGCGCAGACGCGCGGGCGGGTGCACGCCGAACCCGCGTCGCTGTCGCGCAGCGAATTCCAGCGCGACCGCGACCGCGTGATCCACAGCACGGCGTTCCGGCGGCTCGAGTACAAGACTCAGGTCTTCGTCAACCACGAGGGCGACCTGTTCCGCACGCGGCTGACCCACAGCCTGGAGGTGGCGCAGATCGCCCGCTCGATCGCGCGCAACCTGCGGCTCAATGAAGACCTGGTCGAGGCAATCTCGCTGGCGCACGACCTGGGCCACACGCCGTTCGGCCATGCCGGGCAGGACGCGCTGAACCAGTGCATGAAAAACCACGGCGGCTTCGAGCACAACCTGCAGAGCCTGCTGGTGGTGGACGAGCTGGAAGAGCGCTACGGCGGCTTCAACGGGCTGAACCTGACCTTCGAGACGCGCGAGGGCATCCTCAAGCATTGCTCGCGCGTCAATGCCTCGGCGCTGGGCGAGCTGGGACGGCGCTTCCTGGAAGGCACGCAACCGTCGCTGGAGGCGCAGCTGGCCAACCTTGCCGACGAGATCGCGTACAACAACCACGATATCGACGACGGGCTGCGCTCCGGCCTGCTGACGCTGGAGCAGCTCGACGAAGTGCCGATGTGGGCGCGCCACCGGGCCGAGGTGGCCGACGCCTTCCCCGGCATCAACGGCCGCCGCGCCATCAACGAGACGGTCCGGCGCATGATCAACACGCTGATCGTCGACCTGATCGAAACCACCAGCCGCAATATCGCCGACGCCAACCCGCGCAATATCGACGCGGTGCGCGCCGCCGGCCCGCTGGTCGGCTTCAGCCCGCAGATCCACGAGGAAGCCGCCGCGCTCAAGCGCTTCCTGTTCCGCCACCTGTACCGACATTACCTGGTGATGCGGATGTCGGCCAAGGCCCAGCGCATCGTCGGCGACCTGTTCCAGGCCTTCATGTCCGATTCGCGCCTGCTGCCGCCGCAGTATCAGGCCGGCCACGGCGGCGACCAGTCACGGCTGATCGCCCATTACATTGCCGGCATGACAGACCGCTACGCCATCCGCGAGCATCGCCGCATCTTCGCGGTCAGCGAGGGGAATGCCAACTGAAAAATAGGGACGGATCAGGCTATGATGCGGGCATCCCAGCCCGCATGACCTGCCATGGCCCGTCTTCCCCGTTTTTCTCCCACCGGATTGCCCGCGCTGGTGTTGCAGCGCGGCAACAACCGCCAGCCCGTGTTCCTGGGCCCTGACGACTACCTGCATTACCTCGATTGCCTGCGCATGGCCGCGCGCGAGCACGACCTGGCCGTCCACGCCTACGCGCTGCGGCCCAACCACGTGCATCTCGTGGCCACTCCGAAAAGTGAGGACGCGCTTAGCCTGACCATGCAGGCCGTCGGCCGCCGCTACGCGCGCTACTTCAACCGCGTCGCGGGCCGCACCGGCACGCTGTGGGAAGGGCGCTTCCGCTCCGCGGTGTTTGATCCGGCGCAATGGATGCTGCCGGCCATGCTCTACGTCGAGGGCAACGCGGTCCGTGCCGGGGAGGTCAACACCCCGGAGAGCGACCGCTGGAGCAGCTACCGCCATCATGCCGGCATCGAGGCCAGCCCGTTTGTCAGCGACCACGCCGCCTACTGGGAACTGGGCAATACCCCGTTCGAGCGGCAGTCGAACTACCGCATGCTCAGCGCCGAAGGCCTGTCCGGCAGGACCCTGGACACCTTGCGCGCCCATGCGCATAGCGGCTGGCCGCTGGGAGACGACGCGTTCCTGGCGCAGCTGGAGAGACATGCCACCCGGCGCGTGCAACCGTTGCCGAAAGGACGCCCCAAGAAGGTGCAAACCAAGGTCGCAGATGAGCTTGAAGCGCCATAAAATATATGTGTCCCCATTTAATCGATTCACCGAAACGGTGCGTCAATTAATGTGTTCTGACCCCGTTTAATTTTTTTGCGAGGCGCAGGCGATTCCCATATAGTTGCTCCACCCACAGTCATTGTGCGGCGCGTCACGCTCGTGTACGCCGCTGCGGCCCGCAGACAGCTTCGTCCCCGAATTTCTCCGCCGACCTCGGCCGGCTGGATATATAGAAAGCGCGCGGTCCCCGTTCCGGTACGCCCAGTCGTTCGCGCAGCCTTCACCGGAATTCAGCCCGTGGACCAAACGAAAAATCTTTCGGCCCAAGCGCAGACCAGCGAGCAGATCGCCGCGTCCTCCACCGCCATCGACCTGCGCCCGCAGGCGCAAGGCATGTACGACCCGACCAACGAGCATGACGCCTGCGGCGTCGGCATGGTCGCGCATATCAAGGGCAAGAAGTCGCACGAGATCATTTCCCAGGGCCTGAAGATCCTGGAGAACCTGGACCACCGCGGCGCGGTCGGTGCTGACCCGCTGATGGGCGACGGCGCCGGCATCCTGATCCAGATCCCCGACCAGTTCTACCGCGAAGAGATGGCGGCGCAGGGCGTGAGCCTGCCGCCCGCCGGCGAATACGGCGTGGGCATGATCTTCCTGCCCAAGGAACACGCCTCGCGCCTGGCCTGCGAGCAGGAGCTGGAACGCACGGTGCGCCTGGAAGGCCAGGTCGTGCTGGGCTGGCGCGACGTCCCCGTCGACGCCGCCATGCCGATGTCCCCCACGGTGCGCAAGACCGAGCCGGTGATCCGCCAGATCTTCATCGGTCGCGGCCGCGACATCATGACCACGGACGCGCTGGAACGTAAGCTCTACGTCATCCGCAAGACCGCCAGCCACGCCATCCAGGCGCTCAAGCTCAAGCACGGCAAGGAATACTTCGTGCCGTCGATGTCGGCCCGTACCGTGGTGTACAAGGGCCTGCTGCTGGCCAACCAGGTCGGCGAGTACTACCTGGACCTGCAGGACCCGCGCGCCGTGTCGGCGCTGGCCCTGGTGCACCAGCGCTTCTCGACCAACACCTTCCCGGCCTGGGAACTGGCCCACCCGTACCGCATGGTCGCCCACAACGGCGAAATCAACACGGTCAAGGGCAACGTCAACTGGATCAACGCGCGTACCGGCGCGATCTCGTCGCCGGTGCTGGGCGACGACCTGCCCAAGCTGTGGCCGCTAATCTACCCGGGCCAGTCCGATACGGCATCGTTCGACAACTGCCTCGAACTGCTGACGATGGCCGGCTACCCGCTCGTCCACGCGATGATGATGATGATCCCGGAAGCCTGGGAACAGCACACGCTGATGGACGACAACCGCCGCGCGTTCTACGAGTACCACGCCGCCATGATGGAGCCGTGGGACGGCCCGGCCGCGATCTGCTTCACCGACGGCCGCCAGATCGGCGCCACGCTGGACCGCAACGGCCTGCGCCCGGCACGCTTCTACGTGACCGAGGACGACGTCGTGGTGCTGGCCTCGGAAGCCGGCGTGCTGCCGTTCCCCGAGTCGCGCATCGTGCAGAAGTGGCGCCTGCAGCCGGGCAAGATGTTCCTGATCGACATGGAGCAGGGCCGCATCATCGACGACAAGGAGCTCAAGGACAACCTGGCCAACGCCAAGCCGTACAAGAGCTGGATCGACGCCGTGCGCATCAAGCTGGACGAGATCGACGCCAAGCCGGAAGACGTCGCCGCCGAGAAGAAGCCCGTGGCCAAGCTGCTGGACCGCCAGCAGGCGTTCGGCTACACCCAGGAAGACGTCAAGTTCCTGATGGCGCCGATGGCGATGTCGGGCGAGGAAGCCACCGGCTCGATGGGCAATGACAGCCCGCTGGCGGTGCTGTCGTCCAAGAACAAGACGCTGTACCACTACTTCAAGCAGCTGTTCGCCCAGGTCACCAACCCGCCGATCGACCCGATCCGCGAGAACATGGTGATGTCGCTGGTGTCGTTCATCGGCCCGAAGCCGAACCTGCTCGAGCTGAACAACATCAACCCGCCGATGCGCCTCGAAGTGTCCCAGCCGGTGCTGGACTTCAAGGACATCGCCAAGATCCGCAACATCGAGCACTACACCGGCGGCAAGTTCCGTTCGTACGAACTTAACATCTGCTACCCGACCGCGTGGGGCAAGGAAGGCATCGAAGCGCGCCTGGCCTCGCTGTGCGCCGAAGCGGTGGACGCAGTGCGCTCGGGCTACAACATCCTGATCGTGACCGACCGCCCGGTCGATGCCGACCATGTCGCCATCCCGGCGCTGCTGGCCACGTCCGCGATCCACCACCACCTGGTGGAGAAGGGCCTGCGCACCTCCACCGGCCTGGTGGTCGAGACCGGCACCGCGCGTGAAGTGCATCACTTCGCGCTGCTGGCCGGCTACGGCGCCGAAGCCGTGCACCCGTACCTGGCGATGGAAACCCTGGCCGACATGGCCAGCGGCCTGTCGGGCGACCTGTCGCCCGAGAAGGCAGTGAAGAACTTCGTCAAGGCGATCGGCAAGGGCCTGTTCAAGGTGATGTCCAAGATGGGCATCTCCACCTACATGTCGTACACCGGCGCGCAGATCTTCGAAGCCATCGGCCTGTCGCGCGAGCTGGTGCAGAAGTACTTCCACGGCACGCCGTCGAACGTCGAGGGCATCGGCATCTTCGAGGTCGCCGAGGAAGCGCTGCGCCTGCACAAGGACGCCTTCGGCGCGAGCCCGGTGCTGGAGAACATGCTCGATGCCGGCGGCGAATATGCCTTCCGCGTCCGCGGCGAAGAGCATATGTGGACCCCGGACTCGATCGCCAAGCTGCAGCACTCGGTGCGCGCCGACGACGGCAAGGGCGCCTACCAGACCTACAAGGAATACGCCAACATCATCAACGACCAGAGCAAGCGCCACATGACGCTGCGTGGTCTGTTCGAGTTCAAGGTCGATCCGGCCAAGGCGATTCCGCTGGAAGAAGTCGAGCCCGCCAAGGAGATCGTCAAGCGCTTCGCCACCGGCGCCATGTCGCTCGGCTCGATCTCGACCGAAGCCCACACCACGCTGGCGCTGGCGATGAACCGCATCGGCGGCAAGTCCAACACCGGCGAAGGCGGCGAGGACGAGAAGCGCTACCGCAACGAACTGCGCGGCATCCCCATCAAGCAGGGCGATACCCTCAAGGGCGTGCTGGGCGACGGCGTGATCGAGAAGGACCTGGAACTGCAGGCCGGCGACTCGCTGCGCTCGAAGATCAAGCAGGTGGCGTCGGGCCGTTTCGGCGTGACCGCCGAGTACCTGGCGTCGGCCGACCAGATCCAGATCAAGATGGCGCAGGGCGCCAAGCCGGGCGAAGGCGGCCAGCTGCCGGGCCACAAGGTCTCGGACTATATCGGCAAGCTGCGTTACTCGGTGCCGGGTGTGGGCCTGATCTCGCCGCCCCCGCACCACGACATCTACTCGATCGAGGACCTGGCGCAGCTGATCCACGACCTGAAGAACGTCAACCCGTCGTCGGATATCTCGGTCAAGCTGGTGTCCGAAGTGGGCGTCGGCACCGTGGCCGCGGGCGTGTCCAAGGCCAAGGCCGACCACGTCGTGATCGCCGGCCATGACGGCGGCACCGGCGCCTCGCCGTGGTCGTCGATCAAGCACGCAGGCACGCCGTGGGAGCTGGGCCTGGCCGAGACGCAGCAGACGCTGCTGCTCAACGGCCTGCGCAACCGCATCCGCGTGCAGGCCGACGGCCAGATGAAGACCGGCCGCGACGTCGTCATCGGCGCACTGCTGGGCGCCGACGAATTCGGCTTCGCCACGGCACCGCTGGTGGCCGAGGGCTGCATCATGATGCGCAAGTGCCACCTGAACACCTGCCCGGTGGGCGTGGCCACGCAGGATCCGCAGCTGCGCAAGAAGTTCCAGGGCAAGCCCGAGCACGTGGTCAACTTCTTCTTCTTCGTCGCCGAAGAGGCCCGCGAGATCATGGCCCAGCTGGGCATCCGCACCTTCGACGAGCTGATCGGCCGCGCCGACCTGCTCGACACCAAGGCCGGCATCGAGCACTGGAAGGCGCGCGGACTGGACTTCAGCCGCATCTTCCACCAGGTCTCGCTGGGCGCGGACGTGCCGCTGTTCCACACCGACGTGCAGGACCACGGCCTGTCGGCCGAGGCCGGCAAGGCGCTGGACCACGTGCTGATCGCCAAGGCCCGCCCGGCGATCGAGAAGGGCGAGCGCGTCTCGTTCATCCAGCCGGTCAAGAACGTCAACCGTACCGTCGGCGCGATGCTGTCGGGCGTGGTGGCCAGGCAGTACGGCCACGAAGGCCTGCCCGACGACACCATCCACATCCAGCTGCAAGGCACCGCCGGCCAGTCGTTCGGCGCGTTCCTGGCGCACGGCATCACGCTGGACCTGGTCGGCGACGGCAACGACTACGTCGGCAAGGGCCTGTCGGGCGGCCGCGTGATCGTGCGCGCTCCGCATGAATTCCGCGGCGATCCGACCCGCAACATCATTGTCGGCAACACCGTGCTGTACGGTGCCATCGCCGGCGAAGCTTTCTTCAACGGCGTTGCCGGCGAGCGCTTCGCGGTGCGCAACTCGGGCGCCGTGGCCGTGGTGGAAGGCACCGGCGACCACGGTTGCGAGTACATGACCGGCGGCACGGTGGTGGTGCTGGGCGGCACCGGGCGCAACTTCGCGGCCGGCATGTCGGGCGGCGTGGCCTACGTCTACGACGAGGACGGCCTGTTCGACAAGCGCTGCAACACCTCGATGGTGGCGCTGGAAGCAGTGCTGGCCTCGGCCGACCAGGAGAAGGGCCAGCCCCAGGCTTCGTGGCACAAGGTCGACGGCAAGCGCGTGCTGGATGAAGTCATCCTGCGCAACCTGATCGAGCAGCACTTCCGCTACACCGGTTCCGAGCGCGCCAAGGCGCTGCTGGCCGACTGGACCACGGCACGCCGCAAGTTCGTCAAGGTCTTCCCGACCGAGTACAAGCGCGCGCTGGGCGAGATGTACGCCAAGGAACAGGCCGCCCGCGACAGCGACCGCGAAGCCATCGCGGCCTGAGCGAGCGCGACGCAACCACGCAGAGGGGCCGCGGCAAGCCGCCGCGGCCCCGACAAGATACTGACCCCACCGCAGGGCCGGCGACGCCGCCGGTCCCGCGCAGCATGACCAAGGACGCAACATGGGTAAGGCGACTGGCTTTCTCGAATTTCCGCGCCAGAATGAGGGCTACGAACCGGTAGTCAAGCGCGTGAAGCACTACAAGGAATTCGTGTTCGCGCTGTCCGACAGCGAAGCGAAGCTCCAGGGTGCGCGCTGCATGGACTGCGGCATCCCGTTCTGCAACAACGGCTGCCCGGTCAACAACATCATCCCCGACTTCAACGACCTGGTGTACCGCCAGGACTGGAAGTCGGCGATCGAGGTGCTGCACCAGACCAACAACTTCCCCGAGTTCACCGGCCGCATCTGCCCGGCCCCGTGCGAGGCCGCCTGCACGCTGGGCATCAACGAGCTGCCGGTGGGCATCAAGTCGCTCGAGCACGCCATCATCGACAAGGCCTGGGAGGAGGGCTGGGTCAAGCCGCAGCTGCCGCGCCACAAGACCGGCAAGACCGTCGCCGTGGTCGGCTCCGGCCCCGCCGGCATGGCTGCCGCGCAGCAGCTGGCACGCGCCGGCCATGACGTGACCGTGTTCGAGAAGAACGACCGCATCGGCGGCCTGCTGCGCTACGGCATCCCCGACTTCAAGATGGAGAAGTCGCTGATCGACCGCCGCATGGAACAGATGCAGGCCGAAGGCGTGACCTTCCGTCCGGGCGTGATGGTGACCGACGGCGAACTGCCGGCCGGCATCAAGAACTATGCGCGCGAAACCATCTCGGCCCAGGCCCTGATGGAGCAATTCGACGCCGTGGTGCTGGCGGGCGGCTCGGAAGTGCCGCGCGACCTGCCGGTGCCGGGCCGCGACCTCGCCGGCATCCACTTCGCGCTGGAATTCCTGATCCCGCAGAACAAGGAAGTCGCCGGCGACGGCGCCAACGAGATCCGCGCCGAAGGCAAGAACGTGATCGTGATCGGCGGCGGCGATACCGGCTCCGACTGCGTCGGCACCTCCAACCGCCACGGCGCCACCTCGGTGACCCAGTTCGAGCTGCTGCCGCAGCCGCCGGAAGAAGAGAACAAGCCGCTGGTGTGGCCGTACTGGCCGATCAAGCTGCGCACCTCGTCGTCGCACGACGAAGGCTGCGAGCGCGACTGGTCGGTCGCCACCAAGGAATTCATCGGCGAGAACGGCAAGGTGACGGCACTGAAGGCCTGCCGCGTCGAATGGAAGGATGGCCGCATGCAGGAAGTGGAAGGCAGCGAATTCATCCTGCCGGCTGACTTGGTGCTGCTGGCGATGGGCTTCACCAACCCGGTGGGCTCGATGCTGGAAGCCTTCGGCGTCGACACCGACCCGCGCAAGAATGCCAAGGCCTCGACCGAAGGCGAACGCGCCTACCACACCAACGTACCCAAGGTGTTCGCCGCCGGCGACGTGCGCCGCGGCCAGTCGCTGGTGGTGTGGGCGATCCGCGAAGGCCGCCAGGCCGCGCGCTCGGTCGACGCCTTCCTGATGGGGCATAGCGACCTGCCGCGCTGATTTGCTGACAAGCGTCATCCGCTGCGGCTTTGCTCCCCTCTCCCGCTCGCGGGAGAGGGGCAGGGGGTGAGGGCAGGCGCCGGCAGACGACCGGCGCGGACTTCGTTGACAGGCCTGGCCCTCACCCCGACCCTCTCCCGCAAGCGGGAGAGGGAGCACCCAAACGGGATCGCAAACGCACTCTGAGCCCGCCCGCCCCAAACCGGCGGGCTTTTTCATTAAGGCCGATGCCCGGCCCTCAAGCCGCCAACACCCGCTCCATCAACACCGCATCCACTCCATAGTCACCCAGCTTGACCGCATGCCGCGACGCCGTTCCGGCAGCCACCGGCGCGTACCCAAGCCTGCGCCACCATGACGCGGCAGACTGCACCGCGATCAGCCGCGAGCGCCGCAGCCCGGCGTCAAGCGCAGCCGCCTGCGCCGCCGCGTACAGGCGCGGCGCCAGCCCGGCGCCGCGGCCGGCGGGGGCCACGGCCATGTCGTGCACGAACCAGGTCAGGGTGTCGGCGGCGGCTTGCCGGCGCCAGCCATCGTCAAGCACGCCATCCAGCGGCGGCAGGCTGTGTTCGGGCCAGGCGTGGGTGAACAGGTAGGCGGCGAGGGTGCCGCGCTGCGCGGGATCGTGCGCGACCCAGCAGGTGGCCGGCGACAGCGCCAGCCGGCTGGCCAGCGCCGCCTGGCTTTCCAGCAGGCCCCCGGTATAGCAGCTGGCCTGCACGGCCAGCACGGCCGGCAGGTCGGACGAGACCATTGGCCGCACGGTGAATTTCGTCATCGGCGGATTATAGCCGCGCGCTCCGGGCACTCGGCTCAGGGCGCATTTGGCAAGGCGCAGCAAGGCTTTCAGGGTTCTCCCGGCTATGGTTTACGTGCCTGTGGCGGCCCGGGCATTGTCCTTACAATTTTCTAAAACAATTAACGGAAACTGCCTCGCCAATCCTTTTTCCCCAGAACCAGTTTGCCGCCTCCTCAGGAGACGGACCGGAGGAAAACGATGTCCGAAGTGCGCAATTTGTCGCGGCTTTGGCGAGGTAAAGCGAAGTTCGCGCCGCGCCTGCCCGCGGCCGCCGCCGCCCGGCGCTGGCTGCCGCCCGTGCTGTGCCTGGTCGCGCTGGGATGTGCCACGCTGGCGTCTGCCGTGCCGGCCAGGCCCGCGCATGCCGGCACCCAGCCGCTGGCGCGCAGCATGTCGTTCCCCGACCGCCCGATGCGGCTGATCGTGCCGTTCCCGGCCGGCGGCGTCGCCGACGCCGTGGCGCGGATGCTGGCCGAGCGCCTGTCGGCCAGGCTGGGTGTGCCGGTCGAGGTCGACAACCGTCCCGGCAGCGCCGGCACCATCGCCGGCGATGTCGTCGCCAAGGCCAGCTCCGACGGCCATACGCTGTTGTTCCACCAGGCCAACATGCTGATCCAGCCGGGGCTGGAGCCGGTGCCGTACGACGTCGTGCGCGACTTCACGCCGGTGGCGCGCGTCGCCACCACGCCGCTGTTCCTGGTCATCGACGCCCGGCTGCCGATGCGCACCCCGGAACAATGGGTGACCGCGGTCAGGTCGAGCCCGGGTTCCTACAGCTATGGCTACGGCCAGCCCGGCAGCCCCTCGCACCTGTACGCCGAATACGCGGTGCGCGGCCTGCGCGGCGGCGTGCCGCTGGTCACCGCCAAGGGCGAGGCCGCCGTGGTGCAGGAGATGCTTGCCGGCCGCATCAGCGCCTGCTTCTGTTCGTTCGCCGCGGTGCAGAGCCAGGTCAAGAGCGGCGGGCTGCGGCTGGTCGGCGTGACCGGCGTGGCGCGTTCGCCGCTGGCGCCGCTGGTGCCGACGCTGCAGGAATCGGGGCAGGATGGCTACGCCGCCGCGGCCTGGTTCGGCGTGATGGCGCCGGCCAAGACCCCGCGTGCGATCGTGGCGCGGCTGGCCGGCGAGCTGGATGGCGTGATGTCCGAGCGCGAGGTGCGCTCGCGCCTGCAGGCCGCCGGGCTGACGCCGCTGCGCGACTCGCCGGAGGCGTTCGCCACCGCGATCCGCTCGGAATCGATCCAGTGGCAGGTCATCCTGAAGGACGTCCCGATCGCGCAGGAGCCTTGAGCGACACTGCGACAGGAGGGGATTTGCCGGTTTCCTGGGAAAATCGGCAACTTGACGGGATGCAAGGAGAATTCCGAGTCACCACAGGCACGCTTCATGTGGCGCGGGAAACACGGGTGCCAGCAGGGCTAGGTAGTACACCTTATAATGCGCCCCTGTCCCGACCGGTGCCAACGTGACCGATTCTGCTCAAAACCTTGTCGAACTGACTGCGGTGGATTTCGCCTATGCGGACCACGGCAAGCCGATCCTGTCCGGCCTGACCATGAAATTCCCGCGCGGCAAGGTGATCGCGGTGATGGGCGGTTCGGGCTGCGGCAAGACCACGGTGCTGCGGCTGATCGGCGGCCAGGTGCGGCCGCAGTCGGGCGCGGTGCGCTTTGCCGGCACGGACATCCACCGGCTCGACACTACCGGCCTGTACGCGGTGCGCCGCCAGATGGGCATGCTGTTCCAGTTCGGCGCGCTGTTTACCGACCTGTCGGTGTTCGACAATGTCGCGTTCCCGCTGCGCGAGCACACCGACCTGCCCGAGTCGATGATCCGCGACCTGGTGCTGATGAAGCTCAACGCGGTCGGCCTGCGCGGCGCGCGCGACCTGATGCCGTCGCAGATCTCCGGCGGCATGGCGCGGCGCGTGGCGCTGGCGCGCGCGATCGCGCTGGATCCGGCGCTGCTGATGTATGACGAGCCCTTCGCCGGCCTGGACCCGATCTCGCTGGGGCTGACCGCGCGGCTGATCCGCAGCCTCAACGACGCGCTCGGCGCCACCACCATCATCGTCTCGCACGACGTGCACGAGACCTTCCAGATCGCCGACTACGTCTATTTCATTGCCGACGGGCGCATCGCCGCCGAAGGCGCGCCCGAGGCGCTGCGGGCCTCCACCGACCCGTTCGTGCATCAGTTCGTCCATGCCGAGGCCGACGGCCCGGTACCGTTCCATTACGCCGGACCGTCGCTGGCCGAGGATTTCGTCGGGGGTGCACGATGAGCGGCTTGCTGACGGGCTTCTTCAGCGCCATCGGCGCGGCCGTGCGCCGCAGCATCTCCGGGCTGGGCCACGCCACGCGCATGTTCCTGACAGTGCTGGCGCTGTCGCCGGCGCTGCTGCGCCGCTTCCGGCTGGTGACCGACCAGGTCTTCTTTGTCGGCAACCTGTCGCTGGTGATCATCGCGGTGTCGGGCCTGTTCGTCGGCTTCGTGCTGGGGCTGCAGGGCTACTACACGCTCAACCGCTACGGCTCGGAGCAGGCGCTGGGGCTGCTGGTGGCGCTGTCGCTGGTGCGCGAGCTGGGCCCGGTGGTGACCGCGCTGCTGTTCGCCGGCCGCGCCGGCACGTCGCTGACCGCCGAGATCGGGCTGATGAAGGCGGGCGAGCAGCTCACGGCGATGGAAATGATGGCGGTCAATCCGCTGCAGCGCGTGGTCGCGCCGCGCTTCTGGGCGGGCGTGATCGCCATGCCGGTGCTGGCCGCGATCTTCAGCGCGGTGGGCATCCTGGGCGGCTACGTGGTCGGGGTGCAGCTGATCGGCGTCGATGCCGGCGCCTTCTGGTCGCAGATGCAGGGCGGCGTGGATGTGCGCGCCGACGTGCTCAACGGCGTGATCAAGAGCTTTATCTTTGGCATCGCGGTGACGTTCATTGCCCTGTACCAGGGCTTCGAGGCCAAGCCCACGCCGGAAGGCGTCTCGCGCGCGACCACCCGCACCGTGGTGATCGCGTCGCTGGCGGTGCTGGGGCTGGATTTCCTGCTGACGGCGCTGATGTTCAGCAACTGAGGCGGGTGAACGCGGGCCACAATGCGGTAACTGCGATAACAAGACTGCGACAGACACTACGGGGTTGAAGAAAGAGATTCCAATGAAAAAGAACACACTCGATTTCTGGGTGGGGCTGTTTGTGGCGGCAGGGTTCGTCGCCTTGCTCTTCCTGGCCCTCAAGGCAGGAAACATGAGCGCCTTCAGCTTCCAGGACACCTATACCGTGCAGGCCCGCTTCGACAATATCGGCGGGCTCAAGCCGCGCGCACCGGTCAAGAGCGCGGGCGTGGTGGTCGGCCGGGTCGCGGCGATCCGCTTCGACGACAAGACCTACCAGGCCACCGTCGAGATGAGCCTGGAGACGCGCTACCAGTTCCCGAAGGACACCTCGGCCAAGATCCTGACCTCGGGCCTGCTGGGCGAGCAGTACATCGGCCTCGAAGCCGGCGGCGATACCGCCATGCTGGCCAACGGCGCGCGCATCACCATGACGCAGTCGGCGGTGGTGCTCGAAAACCTGATCGGGCAGTTCCTGTACAACAAGGCCGCCGATGCCGGCGGCGGCTCGTCGCCCGGCGCCAGCGCGCCGGCCCCGGCTGGAGACCTCAAGTGAACGCGGCCCGCCATTTCCGCCACATCGTGGCCACGGCCGCCGCCGCGGCGGCGCTTGCCGGTTGCGCCACCGGCCCCACCGCCAACCCGAAAGACCCGCTGGAGCCGTTCAACCGCGAGGTCTCGAAGATCAACGAGGACTTCGACAAGGGCATCCTGCGCCCGGTGGCCGAGGTCTATGCCGACTACATGCCCACCCCGGTGCAGCGCGCGGTGGAGAATTTCTTCTCCAATGTCAGCGACGTCTATTCGGCGGTGAACAACCTGCTGCAGGGCAAGCCGACGCGCGCGGCCGAAGACACCATGCGCGTCGCCATGAACACGGTGCTGGGCATCGGCGGCCTGATCGACATCGCCACCCCGGCCGGCCTGCCCAAGTACAAGGAAGACTTCGGCCAGACCCTGGGCGTATGGGGCGTGCCGGCTGGCCCGTACCTGGTGCTGCCGCTGTTCGGGCCCAGCACCTTCCGCGACACCGCCGGCATGCTGGTGGACCGCCAGGCGGACCCGTCGGCGTACTTCTACCCGGTCTCGCTGCGCAATTCGCTGGTCGGCGTGCGCATCGTCGCCGGCCGCGCCCAGTTGCTGGGGGCCAGTAGCCTGCTGGAGCAGGCCGCGCTGGACAAGTACTCGTTCCTGCGTGACTCCTACCTGCAGCGGCGCCAGTACCTGATCTACGACGGCAATCCGCCGGGGGCCGACGACGACGCGGATGCCGATGCCGAAGGCGCGGCGCCGGCCGCCACCGAAGCGGGCGCGCCTTCCGCACCGCAACCGGCCCCGTCGGCGGATGGCGCTTCCGCCCCCGCCGCCGAGCCGCCCAAGCCTGGCGCCGCGGGCGAAACCCAGCCGGAGGGGCAGAGCATGCCGCTGCCACCGGTGCTGCCGGGCGGGCTGCCGGGTGTGCGCTTCCGCTAAGACAGTTAAGGCGGCGAAGGCGTCACCGCCGCTGTGAATGCGCTGTCAGCGCTGAAACAATTTGTTTATAGGTGGCGTCAGGTGCGCTTTGGAAGACAACACGCGCCCCGCCGCTATGTTCCAATCAGCAAGGATCCGCGCTCTGCCGGCATCGACCGTGCGCCGGCGTGCGAACCAAGACCTCTTAGATAAAGAAGGAAAACTCACATGCTCAAGCGACTGTTGCTCCCCCTCCTGACGGCGGTTGCCTTCGCGGGGACCGCGCAGGCCCAGGTGTCGGCTCAGGACGCGGCCACCCCGGACGGGCTGGTCAAGGCCGTGGTCAATGACGTGATGTCGACGGTGAAGGCCGACAAGGACATGCAGGCCGGCAATATCGGCAAGATCACCGCGCTGGTCGAACAGAAAATCATCCCCAACGCCAACTTCCAGAAGACCACGCAGATCGCCATGGGCCGCAACTGGTCCAAGGCCACGCCCGAGCAGCAGAAGCAGATCACCGAGGAATTCAAGACCCTGCTGATCCGCACCTACGCCGGCGCCATCGCGCAGATCCGCGACCAGACCGTGCAATATCGTCCGTACCGCGGCACCGCCGACGATACCGATGCCACCATCCGCACCCAGGTGATCAACAAGGGCGAGCCGATCCAGATGGACTACCGCCTGGAAAAGACCGCCAATGGCTGGAAGGTCTACGACATCAACGTGCTGGGCGCGTGGCTGACCGAGGCCTACAAGGGCAGCTTCAACACCATCGTCGGCCAGCAGGGCGTCGAGGGCGTGATCAAGACGCTGCAGGACCGCAACCGCCAGCTGGCCAACGCCAAGAGCTGACGCGCGCCGCGCGCTGCGCCGCTGCAATGCAGCACGGCGCGCCGAAGTGCTCTACAATGGCCGTTCGCCATCCCGGCTCCCGCCTTCAGGCGGGAGCCGTCGTTTCGGACCTCTTGTTTCATTTCCCATCCAGGCCACTGACGCCATGCTTTCCACGGGTAACTCGCTGACCAACCAGAATGCCGCCGCCGTGCTGCGCGACGGGCTGGCGCGCGTGGCCCAGGGCGATGTCGAGGTGGACTGCACCGGCCTGGCACAGGTGGACTCCGCTGCCGTCGCCGTCCTGCTGGCGTGGCACCGGGCCGCCGTGGCGCGCGGCCAGGCGCTGGTGCTGCGCGGCGTGCCGGCGGAGCTGGCGCAACTGGCCAGCCTGTACGGCGTCGACGGCCTGCTCGGCCTGGCAAGCGCAGCAGCGCCTGCCGCCACCCCACCGGGACACCACCACCGACATTGATCCGGCATCGCCGGTCGCCAGCAGGCGGCCGCACGCGATGCCGCGGCAACCGCCGGCGCGGTTGCCGAGCCCGGGCGCATCCGGCAGGGATCAAGCGGGACCAACCCCGCATCCCCTATAATTCCGGGTTGTTCGCCCATCCCCCGCCTGTTGCCGGCCCGATCCATGCCGGAGCAGGATACCCGGGCACGCAGTTGCTCGCCATTTCCTGGCGGCCAGCCCCGAAAGAGCCGGACCCGCCACAAACAATCGGCCATGAAAGCCATTGAAATCCACGACGTTCGCAAGCGCTACCGCAACCTGCAGGCGCTCAAGGGCGTCAGCTTCACCGTCGAACGCGGCGAATTCTTCGGCCTGCTCGGGCCCAACGGCGCCGGCAAGACCACGCTGATCTCGATCCTCGCCGGCCTGAACCGGGCCGATTCCGGCCGCGTCAGTGTGCTTGGGCACGATGTCGTCGCCGATTACCGGATGGCCCGGCGTATGCTGGGCGTGGTGCCGCAGGAGCTGGTGTTCGATCCGTTCTTCACGGTGCGCGAGACGCTGCGGCTGCAGTCCGGCTATTTCGGCCTGACCCGCAACGACGACTGGATCGACGAGATCATGGCCAACCTGGACCTGACCGGGAAGGCGGACGCCAATATGCGCCAGCTGTCCGGTGGCATGAAGCGGCGCGTGCTGGTGGCGCAGGCGCTGGTGCACCGCCCGCCGGTGATCGTGCTCGACGAGCCCACCGCCGGCGTCGACGTGGAGTTGCGGCAAACGCTGTGGAAATTCATCTCGCGCCTGAACCGCGAAGGGCACACCATCATCCTGACCACGCATTACCTCGAAGAGGCCGAGGCACTGTGCGACCGCATCGCCATGCTCAAGTTCGGCGAAGTGGTGGCGCTGGACCGCACCAGCAACCTGCTGACCCAGTTTGCCGGGCTGCAACTGGTGCTGACCTTCGCGCGCGGCGGCCTGCCGCCCGCGCTGGAGCCGCTGCGCATGCCGGCCAACCCCGGCGAGCGCGCGGTGCGGCTGCGGCTGTCGGGTTACCAGGCGGTGGAGCCGATCCTGGCCGCCTGCCGCGAAGCGGGCTGTGACATCGAAGACATGGAAATCAACAAGGCCGACCTCGAGGACGTATTCGTGCAGATCATGCGCCGCGAGGGGCATATGCCCGGCGCGCTGCCCGACCCGGCGATGGAGGCCGCGGCATGAAGCAGCCTGGCGAAATCGAAGTCCTGGAAGACACCGGCCTGGGGCCGATGGCCGTCGGCGGCCTGGTCGGCTTCCGCACCCTGCTGTACAAGGAAGTGCTGCGCTTCTGGAAAGTGAGCTTCCAGACCGTGGCCGCGCCGGTGCTGACCGCGGTGCTGTACCTGCTGATCTTCGGCCATGTGCTGGAAGACCGGGTCAAGGTCTATGACCAGATCAGCTACACCGCCTTCCTGGTGCCCGGGCTGGTGATGATGAGCGTGCTGCAGAACGCGTTCGCCAACAGTTCTTCGTCGCTGATCCAGTCCAAGATCACCGGCAACCTGGTGTTCGTGCTGCTGCCGCCCCTGTCGCACTGGGAAATGTTCGGCGCCTACGTGGTGGCGTCGGTGATCCGCGGGCTGACCGTCGGCCTCGGCGTGTTATTGGTGACCGCTTGGTTCGCCAACCTGCATTTCGCCAACGTGGGCTGGATCCTGGTGTTTGCGCTGCTGGGCGCGGGCATCCTCGGCACGCTGGGGCTGATCGCCGGCATCTGGGCCGAGAAGTTCGACCAGCTGGCCGCGTTCCAGAATTTCCTGATCATGCCGGCGACCTTCCTGTCCGGCGTGTTCTATTCGATCCATTCGCTGCCGGCCTTCTGGCAGGCGGTATCCCACGCCAATCCGTTCTTCTACATGATCGACGGCTTCCGCTATGGCTTCTTCGGCGTCTCGGACGTGTCGCCGCTGTTCAGCCTGGCGGTGGTCGGATCGGCATTCGTGGTGCTGGCCGCGCTGGCGCTGCGCCTGTTGAAGTCCGGGTACAAGCTGCGCCACTGAACTGTGGCCGGCCCTGTTGAATCAAGCTGAATCACGCTGAAGAGAACCCCCATGCTGCCTACACCGGAACAAGTCAGGGACTACATTGCCCAGGGACTGCCCTGCGAACATCTGCAGGTCGAGGGCGATGGCCAGCATTTCTTTGCCACCATCGTCAGCAACGAATTCGAAGGCAAGCGCCTGATCCAGCGCCACCAGCGTGTCTACGCGGCGCTGGGCGACCGCATGCGCGCCGAGATCCACGCGCTGTCGATGAAGACCCTGACCCCGGCGGAGTGGCAGGCGGGCGAAGGCAAGTAAGGCACAATGCGCCGCGCCCCTGCGCGGCTCCAGAACAATGATGCCGGGCGCGTGCCCGGACCAGACCTCAGAACATGGACAAATTCCAGATTCACGGCAACGGCCCGCTCAAGGGTGAAATCCGCGTATCGGGCGCCAAGAACGCCGCCCTGCCGATCCTGTGCGCGGGCCTGCTGACGGCCGACACCGTCGCGCTGGACAACGTGCCGAACCTGCAGGACGTGCGCACCACGCTCAAGCTGCTGCGCCTGATGGGCATGCAGGCGGAATTCGACGGCGCGCGCGTGACCCTGAACGGCGCCGACGTCAATGTGCTCGAGGCCCCGTACGAGCTGGTCAAGACCATGCGCGCCTCGATCCTGGTGCTGGGCCCGCTGGTGGCGCGCTTCGGCGAGGCCCGCGTGTCGCTGCCGGGCGGCTGCGGCATCGGCGCGCGCCCGGTCGACCAGCACATCAAGGGCCTGCAGGCGATGGGCGCCGAGATCACCATCGAGCACGGCTTTATCCATGCCCGCGCCAAACGCCTGAAGGGCGCGCGCGTGGTCACCGACATGATCACCGTGACCGGCACCGAGAACCTGCTGATGGCCGCCACGCTGGCCGAAGGCGAGACCGTGCTGGAAAACGCCGCGCGCGAGCCCGAGGTGACCGACCTGGCCCACCTGCTGGTCAAGATGGGCGCGAAGATCGACGGCATCGGCACCGACCGCCTGGTGGTGCATGGCGTCGAGCGCCTGCATGGCGCCAGCCACAGCGTCATCGCCGACCGCATCGAGGCCGGCACCTTCCTGTGCGCGGCGGCCGCGACGCTGGGCGACCTGGTGCTGCGCGGCGTGCAGCCCGAGATCCTCGACACCGTGCTCGACAAGCTGCGCGAAGCCGGCGCAAGGCTCGAGACCGGCGCCGACTGGATCCGCCTGGCGATGCCGCACCGCGCCAAGGCCGTGAGCTTCCGCACCTCGGAATACCCGGCGTTCCCGACCGACATGCAGGCCCAGTTCATGGCGCTGAACGCGGTGGCCGAAGGCACCGCGCGCGTGACCGAGACCATCTTCGAAAACCGCTTCATGCACGTGCAGGAGCTGAACCGCCTGGGCGCCGACATCACCGTCGAAGGCAATACCGCGGTGGTCAACGGCGTGCCGCGCCTGTCCGGCGCCAACGTGATGGCGACCGACCTGCGCGCCTCGGCCAGCCTGGTGATCGCCGGCCTGGTCGCCGACGGCGAGACCGTGATCGACCGCATCTACCACCTGGACCGCGGCTACGACCGCATGGAAGACAAGCTGTCGGCAGTGGGCGCGAAGATCCGCCGCATTGCCTGAGCACCAAGGACTGAAGCCCGATGAGCCCCGCTTTCAATGCATCGCCCAACCAGCTGACGCTGGCGCTGTCCAAGGGCCGCATCTTCACCGAGACGCTGCCGCTGCTGGAAGCCGCCGGCATCCGCGTCACCGAGGACCCCGAGACCTCGCGCAAGCTGATCCTGCCGACCTCCGACCCGGCGGTGCGCGTGGTGATCGTGCGCGCGTCGGACGTGCCGACCTACGTGCAGTACGGCGCGGCCGACTTCGGCGTGGCCGGCAAGGACGTGCTGATGGAAAACGGCATGGCCGGGCTGTACGCGCCGATCGACCTGAACATCGCGCGCTGCCGCATGTCGGTGGCGGTGCCGGCCGGGTTTGACTACGCCAATGCCGTGCGCCAGGGCGCGCGCCTGGCCGTGGCCACCAAGTACGTGCAGACCGCGCGCGAGCATTTTGCGAAAAAGGGCGTTCACGTCGACCTGATCAAGCTGTACGGTTCGATGGAGCTGGGCCCGCTGGTGGGACTGTCCGACGCCATCGTCGACCTGGTCAGCACCGGCAGCACGCTGCGCGCCAACAATCTTGTGGAAGTGGAAGAGATCGTGCAGATCTCGTCGCGGCTGGTGGTGAACCAGGCCGCGCTCAAACTCAAGCGCGAGCGGCTGGCACCGATCCTCGACGCCTTCGAACGCGCTTCAGCGGCGCTGGCCTGAGGCCGGGGTCGCCGCCTGACAGGAACAGAAGTCATGAACCCAACCGATATGGAAAGCCTGCCGATCCGCCGGCTCGATTCCAGCGAACCGGGCTTTGCCGAGGCACTGCGCCAGGTGCTGGCCTTCGAGGCCGGCGAGGACGAGGCCATCGATCGCGCCGCCGCGCAGATCCTGGCCGACGTGAAGTCGCGCGGCGATGCCGCGGTGCTGGAATACACCCGCCGCTTCGACCGCGTCGAAGCGGCGTCGATGGGCGCGCTCGAGATATCGCAGCAGCAGCTGGAGGCCGCGCTCGAAGACCTCGAGCCCAAGCGCCGCGCCGCGCTGGAGGCCGCCGCCGCGCGCGTGCGCGCCTACCACGAGAAGCAGAAGATCGAGTGCGGCAGCCACAGCTGGGAATACACCGAGGCCGACGGCACCATGCTGGGCCAGAAGGTGACGCCGCTGGACCGCGTCGGCATCTACGTGCCGGGCGGCAAGGCCGCGTATCCGTCGTCGGTGCTGATGAACGCGATTCCCGCGCGCGTGGCGGGCGTCAAGGAAATCATCATGGTCGTGCCCACGCCCGGCGGCGTGCGCAATGAACTGGTGCTGGCCGCGGCGCAGATCGCCGGCGTCGATCGCGTGTTCACCATCGGCGGCGCGCAGGCAGTTGGTGCGCTCGCCTACGGCACCGCGACGCTGCCGCAGGTCGACAAGATCGTCGGCCCGGGCAACGCCTATGTCGCCGCGGCCAAGCGGCGCGTGTTCGGCACCGTTGGCATCGACATGATCGCCGGCCCCTCCGAGATCCTGGTGATCTGCGACGGCACCACCGACCCCGACTGGGTGGCGATGGACCTGTTCTCGCAGGCCGAGCACGACGAACTGGCGCAGTCGATCCTGCTGTGCCCGGACTCGGACTATATCGCCCGCGTCGACGCCAGCATCCAGCGCCAGCTCGGCACCATGCCGCGCCGCGACGTGATCGCCGCGTCGATCTCCGGCCGCGGTGCGCTGATCAAGGTGCGCGACATGGAAGAAGCGTGCGAGATCGCCAACGCGATCGCGCCGGAGCACCTCGAGATCTCCGCCGAGAACCCGCGCCAGTGGAGCGAGAAGATCCGCCACGCCGGCGCCATCTTCCTGGGCCGCTATACCAGCGAGTCGCTGGGCGACTACTGCGCCGGCCCCAACCACGTGCTGCCGACCTCGCGCACCGCGCGCTTCTCGTCGCCGCTGGGCGTCTATGACTTCCAGAAGCGCTCGAGCCTGATCGAGGTCAGCGAGGGCGGCGCGCAGATGCTGGGCCAGATCGCCGCCGAACTGGCCTACGGCGAAGGCCTGCAGGCCCACGCCCGCAGCGCGGAATACCGTTTCAAGCGTAGCTGAATCCCTGACCCAACCCACCTGGAGCTTCCATGTCAGTCGTAGAGCCCTCCCTGATCGAACGCATCATCCGTGACGACGTGCGCGCCATGGGCGCCTACCACGTGCCGGATTCGCACGGTCTGGTCAAGCTCGACGCGATGGAAAACCCGTACCGCCTGCCGCCCGCGCTGCGCCGGCAGCTGGCCGAGCGGCTGGGCGAGGTGGCGCTGAACCGCTACCCGGTGCCCAGCAGCGAAGCGCTGCGCGCCGCGCTCAAGCGCGTGATGCAGGTGCCGGCCGGCATGGACGTGCTGCTCGGCAACGGCTCGGACGAGCTCATCAGCATGCTGGCGCTGGCCGCGGCCAGGCCGGGCGCGAAGGTGATGGCGCCGGTGCCGGGCTTCGTCATGTACGCGATGTCGGCGCAGTTTGCCGGCCTGCAGTTCGTCGGCGTGCCGCTGCGCGCCGACTTCACGCTTGACCGCGCCGCGATGCTGGCGGAGATGGCCGCGCAGCAGCCCGCCATCATCTATCTGGCCTACCCGAACAACCCCACCGGCAACCTGTTCGACGCCGCCGACATGGAGGCCATCATCCGCGCCGCCCAGGGCGAGGTCTGCAACAGCCTGGTGGTGGTCGACGAGGCCTACCAGCCGTTCGCCCAGCACAGCTGGATGCCGCGCCTGACGGAGTTCGGCAACCTGCTGGTGATGCGCACCGTATCGAAGCTGGGCCTGGCCGGCATCCGCCTGGGCTACCTGGCCGGCGCGCCCGAATGGCTGGCGCAGCTGGACAAGGTGCGGCCGCCCTACAACGTCAACGTGCTGACCGAGGCCGCCGCGCTGTTCGCGCTCGAGCATGTGTCGGTGCTCGACGAACAGGCCGCGCAGCTGCGTGCCGAACGCACCCGCGTGGCCGACGGCATGGCCGCCCAGGCCGGGGTTACCGTGTTCCCCAGCGCCGCCAATTTCCTGCTGGTGCGCGTGCCGGATGCCGCACAGACCTTCGAGCGCCTGCTGGCGCGGAAGGTATTGATCAAGAACGTGAGTAAAATGCACCCGTTGCTGGCCAATTGTCTGCGCGTCACGGTCAGCACGCCCGAAGAAAACGCGCAGTTCCTTGAGGCATTCGCAGCGTCGCTGCAGGATTAACACCATGCGTGTTGCAGAGGTCACCCGCAATACTTCGGAAACGCAAATTCGCGTTTCCCTGAATCTCGACGGCAGCGGCCGCCAGAAACTGGCGTCCGGCGTGCCGTTCCTCGACCACATGCTGGACCAGATCGCCCGGCATGGCATGTTCGACCTGGAGGTCGAAGCCACCGGCGACACGCATATCGACGACCACCATACGGTGGAAGACGTGGGCATCACGCTCGGCCAGGCGGTGGCCCGCGCCATCGGCGACAAGAAGGGCATCACCCGCTATGGCCACAGCTACGTTCCTCTGGATGAATGCCTGTCGCGCGTGGTGATCGATTTCTCCGGCCGCCCGGGCCTGGAATTCCACGTGCCCTTCACGCGTGCGCGCGTGGGCAGCTTCGACGTGGACCTGACCATCGAGTTCTTCCGCGGCTTCGTCAATCATGCCGGCGTCACGCTGCATATCGACAACCTGCGCGGCATCAACGCCCATCACCAGTGCGAGACCGTATTCAAGGCCTTTGGCCGGGCGCTGCGCATGGCGGTGGAGCTGGACCCGCGCGCGGCCAACACGATCCCGTCGACCAAGGGTACGCTCTGAGCCTTCTGAACCCGTAGGCGTGCCGGCTGGTTGCGGCGCCCGCCCACCTCTCTAGCCCATACGGCCAGCAATGCTGGCAACCGCAACCGATGGATACGCTCAAGTCGTTTATCTCGCTGCTGGCGCTGATCAACCCGATCGGGGCGATCCCGTTCTTCATCAGCCTGACCAGCCTGCAGACCGAAGCGGAAAAGCTGCGTACCATCAAGATCGCGTCGATCTCGGTGGCGATCGTGGTGGCGGTATCGGCGTTGCTGGGGCAGCAGATCATCGAGTTCTTCAATATCTCGGTGGCGTCGCTGCAGGTGGGCGGCGGGCTCATCATGATCATGATGGCCATGAACATGCTGAATGCGCAAACCAGCCGCACCAAGGCGACGCCGGAAGAAGAGGACGAGGCCGAGGTAAAGTCCAGCATCGCGGTGGTGCCGCTGGCGCTGCCGCTGCTGACCGGGCCGGGCTCGATCAGCACGGTGATCGTCTATGCCGGCAAGACTCAGCACTGGTACCAGTTGCTGATCCTGGTCGGCATCGGCGCGCTGCTGGGCGCGGTGGTGTACCTGGTGTTCCGCGCGGCGGACCCGATCGCGCGGGTGATCGGGCGCACCGGCATCAATATCGGCACGCGCCTGATGGGCTTGATCCTGTCGGCGCTGGCCGTGGAATTCATTGTGGACGGGCTGAAGACATTGTTGCCTGTTTTGAAATCATGACTACCATAGCAATTGTGGATTACGGCATGGGCAACCTGCGCTCGGTGGCGCAGGCGCTGCGTGCCGCGGCGCCTGAAGCCGATGTGCGGGTGGTGGATGCGCCCGAAGGCATCCGCTCGGCGGACCGCGTGGTGCTGCCGGGCCAGGGCGCGATGCCTGACTGCATGTCGGCGCTGGGTGCGTCCGGATTGCAGCAAGCGGTGGTCGAGGCCGCCGCCAGCAAGCCGATGCTGGGCGTGTGCGTGGGCGAGCAGATGCTGTTCGAATTCAGCACCGAAAGCCGCGCCGGCGCGGATCGCACCCCGGCGCTGGGCCTGATGCCCGGACAAGTCGTACGCTTTGCGCTGGACGGCATGACGCAGCCCGACGGCTCGCGCTACAAGGTGCCGCAGATGGGCTGGAACCGGGTGCGCCAGGCCAGGCCGCACCCGCTGTGGCACGGCATTCCGGACGACAGCTGGTTCTATTTCGTCCACAGCTACTATGTGCAGGCGCAGGATCCGGCCCATATTGCCGGCGAAACGGAATACGGAGTCGTGTTTACCAGCGCGGTAGCGCGCGATAATATTTTCGCGACGCAGTTCCACCCCGAGAAAAGCGCGGCCCTGGGCCTGCAGCTGTACCGGAACTTCGTCCACTGGAATCCCTGAAGCGCAGCCTTGCCATTCGCGATTCGCTTGTTTACCCGATGCTCGACCGCTAACCGACCCGGCACCTGAACCGTTTCCGATCGACTATCGACCCGACCTGACCGGCACGCGCCGGTCTCGCTCAATCTCACTCACTCAACCACGCTCGTCACGCATATGTTGCTCATTCCGGCCATCGACCTGAAGGACGGTCAGTGTGTACGCCTCAAACAAGGCGACATGGACCAGGCCACCGTCTTTTCCGAAGATCCCGCCGCCATGGCACGCCACTGGGTGGAGCAGGGCGCCCGCCGCCTGCACCTGGTGGACCTGAACGGCGCGTTCGTCGGCAAGCCCCGCAACGAGGCGGCCATCAAGTCCATCATCGCCGAGGTCGGCGACGAGATCCCGGTGCAGCTGGGCGGCGGCATCCGCGACCTGAATACCATCGAGCGCTGGCTGGACGACGGGCTTTCCTACGTCATCATTGGCACCGCGGCGGTGAAGAACCCGGGGTTCCTGAAGGACGCCTGCTCGGCCTTCGGCGGCCATATCATCGTCGGGCTCGATGCCAGGGACGGCAAGGTGGCCACCGATGGCTGGAGCAAGCTGACCGGCCACGAAGTGGCGGACCTGGCGCGCAAGTATGAAGACTACGGCGTCGAGGCCATCATCTACACCGACATCGGCCGCGATGGCATGCTGCAGGGGATCAACATCGATGCCACCGTCAAGCTGGCGCAGTCGATGTCGATCCCGGTGATCGCCAGCGGCGGGCTGTCCAACCTGGCCGATATCGACAACCTTTGCGCGGTGGAAGGCGAGGGCGTCGAAGGGGTGATCTGCGGCCGCGCGATCTACTCCGGCGACCTCAACTTTGCCGACGCGCAGGCGCGCGCCGACAAGCTGCGCAACGGGCAATAAGGCAACGGCGCCGCGGGGCGCGGCCGCCTGGCCGCTGCCGGTACGGCAGCGGTGGCGGACAAGGAATCTCATGCTAGCCAAACGTATCATCCCCTGCCTGGACGTGACCAACGGGCGGGTGGTCAAGGGCGTCAACTTTGTCGAGCTGCGCGACGCGGGCGATCCCGTGGAAATCGCGCGCCGCTATGACGAGCAGGGCGCCGACGAGATCACATTCCTCGACATCACCGCGACCAGCGACGGGCGCGACCTGATGCTGCATATCATCGAGGACGTCGCCTCTCAGGTGTTCATCCCGCTGACGGTCGGCGGCGGCGTGCGCACCGTCGAAGACGTGCGCCGCCTGCTCAATGCCGGCGCCGACAAGATCAGCGTCAACTCGTCGGCGATCGCCAACCCGCAGCTGGTGTCGGACGCCACCGCGCGCTATGGCTCGCAGTGCATCGTGGTTGCGATCGACGCCAAGCGCAGCTCCGCCCCGGGCGAAGCGCCGCGCTGGGAGGTCTTCACCCACGGCGGGCGCAAGGCAACGGGGCTGGACGCCGTGCAATGGGCGCGTGACATGGCCATGCGCGGCGCCGGCGAGATCCTGCTGACCAGCATGGACCGCGACGGCACCAAAAGCGGCTTCGATCTTGAACTAACCCGCGCGGTCAGCGATGCGGTGCCCGTGCCGGTGATCGCCTCGGGCGGTGTCGGCGGCCTGCAGGACCTCGCCGACGGCATCACCCAGGGCCGCGCCGACGCGGTGCTGGCCGCCAGCATCTTCCACTACGGCCAACACACCGTGGGCGAAGCCAAGGCATTCATGGCCCGCAAGGGCATTCCGGTGCGGATCTGATCATGCCGAAGAAGTGGCTCAACAAGGTGAAATGGGACGACAACGGCCTGGTGCCGGTGATCGTGCAGGAAGTCGGCTCGAACGACGTGCTGATGTTCGCATTCATGAACCGCGAGGCGCTGCTGCGCACCGCGGAACTGGGCGAGGCCGTGTTCTGGTCGCGCTCGCGCAAGCGCCTGTGGCACAAGGGCGAAGAGTCGGGCCACGTGCAGAAGGTGCACGAGATCCGTCTGGACTGCGATGAAGACGTGGTGCTGCTGAAGGTAACGCAGGTCGACAGCATTGCCTGCCATACCGGGCGCCATTCCTGCTTCTTCCAGAAATTCGAGGGCGATGCGGATACCGGCGACTGGCAGACCGTCGAGCCGGTGCTGAAGGACCCTGCCCAGATCTACACCAAGCCATGAGCGACAACGTACTCAGCAGCAACGATGTCCTGGCGCGCCTGGCCGAGGTGCTGGAATCGCGCAAGCCCGCCAACGGCGGCGACCCCGACAAGTCCTACGTGGCGCGCCTGTTCAGCAAGGGCGACGACGCCATCCTGAAGAAGATCGGCGAGGAAGCCACCGAGACCGTGATGGCCGCCAAGGACGCGCGCGCCGCCGGCGAAAGCGGCGCCGCGGCCGGCAAGCTGGTCTATGAAGTGGCCGACCTGTGGTTCCACAGCATGGTCTTGCTGGCAAACTTCGGCCTGACGCCGGCTGACGTGGTCAACGAGCTGGCGCGGCGCGAAGGGCTGTCCGGCCTGGAAGAGAAGGCCCGGCGCAAGGACTAGCCGGCGCGCATGCCGGCCGGTCTCCCGCCTGCCGCAAGGCAGGCTTCCAACCGAGGGCGATCATGGCGAACGACTACACCGGGCAGGTCACCACCCCCAGCGGCGAGCAGCTGGGCAGCCTGCGCAAGCTGCTGCACATTCTTTACGCGCTGTATGCGATCTTC
The DNA here is from genome assembly GCF_900249755.1 of Cupriavidus taiwanensis. Taxonomy (NCBI): domain Bacteria; kingdom Pseudomonadati; phylum Pseudomonadota; class Betaproteobacteria; order Burkholderiales; family Burkholderiaceae; genus Cupriavidus; species Cupriavidus taiwanensis. The sequence goes on along the minus strand of NZ_LT976853.1, from coordinate 3,361,657 downwards.
TGGCTCACCGGCGGCATCACCGCGCTGATCGCCATCGTGATCGACTACGTCAAGCGCGACGACGCGCGCGGGTCGCTGTATGCGTCGCACTTCGCCTGGCAGATCCGCTCGTTCTGGTGGTCTGTGGCGTGGGGCGTGCTGGGCGGGGTGCTGTTCGCGACAGTCGTGCTGATGCCGCTGGCCTTCGCAGTCTGGGGCGTGCTGTCGCTGTGGATGCTGTATCGTATCGTCAAGGGCTGGCTGTATCTGAACGACAGCAAGCCGATGTATCCGGACCAGCAGTTCTGATGTCGGGCGCACCGATGCATCGGGTGGTCGCCGGTGCCGCGGTCGTCGCAATGAAACTTTCATGAACGCTCAGGATAATTGCATCTTCTGCAAGATCGTGGCCGGCCAGCTACCGTCGCGCAAAGTCTATGAAGACGACGACATGCTGGCTTTCCACGATATCCATCCCAAGGCCCCGGTACACTTGCTGGTCATTCCCAAAGCGCATGTCGACTCGCTGGCCGATTGCGGCACCGGCGAAGGAGAGGTGCTTGCTAGAATGATGCTGAAGGTGCCTGAACTGGCGCGCGCGGCCGGCTGTTCCAACGGCTTCCGGACGGTGATCAACACCGGGCCGGACGGCGGACAGGAGGTCTACCACCTGCACCTGCATGTGCTCGGTGGACCGCGCCACGCCTGGGGTGGGCCGCTGCCCTGACCGGGCAGCCTTGGCAGGGGAGCGTCCGCGGCGGCAACGCCCGGGCAGAAGCTGCGCCGGCAACCGTCGCCCGGCGCGGCCATCACGGGACGGAACAACGGGTCCGGGCATCAATGATTGCGCCCGCGGCTGCATCAGGAGCAAAAAATGGGTTCGTTTAGCATTTGGCACTGGCTGATCGTGCTGGTGATCGTCATGCTGGTGTTCGGCACCAAGAAGCTGCGCAATATCGGCCAGGACCTGGGCGGCGCGGTCAAGGGCTTCAAGGACGGCATGAAGGACGGCGAAGGCAAGGCGGCCGCCGATCCTGCCCAGTCCAAGGAACTGCGCGACTCCACCACCATCGACGTCGAAGCCAAGGAAAAGACCCGCCAGCAGTAATCCGGCGGTGTGCCATCCCTTCTACGCAAACCTCGCTGCCTGCGTGTTGTCCCGCGCCCGCGCTATTCCGCATGTTGTCCGCATGATGTGTCCGCATGATTGATCTCGGCATTTCCAAGCTGGCGCTGATCGGCGCCGTGGCACTGATCGTGATCGGTCCCGAACGGCTGCCCAAGGTGGCGCGCACGGTGGGCGCGCTGGTCGGCCGCGCCCAGCGTTACATCAACGACGTCAAGGCCGAAGTCAGCCGTGAGGTCGAGCTGGAAGAACTGCGCAAGATGCGCACGGAATTCGAGGATGCCGCGCGCGATGTCGAGCGCACTATCCACAAGGAAGTCAGCGAGCAGACCCAGGCGCTCAACGAAGCGCTGGGCGGCACGGAAGCCGGCGCAGCCACCGGCGCTGGCGCCGGCAGTGACGCCAGCGGCGGCTTCGTGCCCAGCTGGGACGCCGCGCACAAGGCGCACAACGGGCGCAAGAGCTGGCGCGTCAAGCAGGGCGCCCGTCCGCTGTGGTTCAAGCGCCAGCACAATGTCCGCGTCTGGGTGCAGTCCGGCGCGGCACGCGTCAAGCGGCACCGGCCGGCCACCCGGCCATCCCGTTCCTTCTTCGAATAAACATGGCGCGCGGCGAAATCCTGCCGGCCGCCATGGCCGCTGTCGTTGTGTCCGCCTCCCCACGCCGCCCCGTTGCGGTTTCATCGATCCACTTGCCAGCCCTCGCGGCTGAGCGGTTCACGCCATGAGCGACACCCGGTCCTCCGATCCCCAAGACCCGCAAGACGAGTCGCAGCAGGAAACCTTCATCTCCCACCTGATCGAGTTGCGCCAGCGCCTGGTCAAGGCGGTGGCCGGCATCATCCTGGTGTTCGTCTCGCTGGTCTACTGGGCGCCGGTCATCTTCAACCTGTTCTCCGCGCCGCTGATGGAATCGCTGCCCAAGGGCGGCAAGATGATCGTCACGGACGTGACCGGCTCGTTCTTCGTGCCGATGAAGGTGACCTTGCTGGTGGCGTTCCTGATCGCGCTGCCGTGGGTGCTGTACCAGGTCTGGCAGTTTGTCGCGCCCGGCCTGTACCAGCATGAGAAACGCCTGATCCTGCCGCTGGTATCGAGCAGTTATTTCCTGTTCCTGTGCGGCGTGGCGTTTGCGTATTTTCTGGTGTTTCCCACGGTGTTCCATTTCATGGCGCACTACAACGCGCCGCTGGGGGCGGAGATGTCCACCGACATCGACAAATACCTCAGCTTTGCCATGACCACGTTCCTGGCCTTCGGCATTACCTTCGAAGTGCCGGTGGTGGTGATCGTGCTGGTGCGCTTTGGCGTGGTGGAACTGGAAAAGCTCAAGCAGATCCGCCCCTATGTGATCGTCGGGGCCTTCATCATTGCCGCCATCGTGACGCCGCCGGACGTGCTTTCGCAGTTGCTGCTGGCCGTTCCGCTGGTGGCGCTCTATGAACTTGGCCTGATCCTGGCGCGCTTTGTCGGCCGCCCCGCCGCCGGAGAAGCCACTTCAGCAGAAACGCAGCCCGACGAATCGCGCTGAGGCAGGGCTTTTTCGGAGGCCGCTGCGCGTGTTTGCACCAAAGTGGGGATTTTTGCCCGCTTTCCTGTTGCTCCCCGACAACAAAAACCGCCAGTAAGCATGGTTTACGCCGAAAAAGCCTTCTGACGGCCGGGGGGGCTGGCACATAATACGCAGCAGACGTGAATGTAAATGCGTCGCCCAAGCACTTGGGCAACCAAGATTTCCCAATCAGTTGACAAGGAAAGTGTCGATATGAAGATGAAACTGTTTGCTGCTGCCGTCGCCGCTCTGGCCGCTGGTGGCGCGTATGCCCAGTCGAGCGTGACCCTGTACGGCGTGGCTGACGTCGGCCTCGAATACGTCAGCAAGGCCAACGCTGCCGGCGACGATCTGTTCCGCATGTCGTCGGGTAACCAGTCCGGTTCGCGCTGGGGCCTGCGTGGCGTGGAAGACCTGGGTGGCGGTCTGAAGGGCGTGTTCGTCCTGGAAAGCGGTTTCGACCTCGATGACGGCCGTTCGGCTCAAGGTGGTCGTCTGTTTGGTCGTCAAGCCTATGTCGGTCTGCAAAGCAACTTCGGTTCGCTGCTGCTGGGCCGTCAACAGACCGCCTTCTACGACTTCGGTCTGATCTATGACCCGATGGCCATCTCGTCGCGCTACGGTATCCTGGCTCAGGACGCCGCTTTCGCTTCGCGCGCTGACAACACCGTCAAGTACATCGGCAAGTTCGGTGGCCTGACCGCGTCGGCCTTCTACAGCTTCAACAACAACGGCCAAGAAGTTGCCGGCGCCTTCCGCCGCGGCCAAGAGTATGGCGCCATGCTGAACTACGCAGCCGGCCCGTTCTCGGTTGGTGCTGCTTATGACGAAGTGCACGGCACGACCACCGGCCCCGCCGCTGCTCCTGTCGACGCAAGCGGTCAGCGTATCCGCCGCGCCACCGTTGGTGCCAACTACGCCTTCGGCCCGGCCAAGGTCTACGCTGGCTACCGTTGGGCCAAGGCTGCTGACGGCGCGAGCCTGCCGGGCCAAGTCGCAACTACCGCCAACCCGCTGGGCATCAACGGTACCTCCAACCTGTACTGGCTGGGTCTGGGTTACCAGCTGACCCCGGCGTTCTCGCTGTCGGGCGCTGCGTACTACCAAGACTTCCGCAAGACCGACGCCGATCCGTGGCAATTCGTCGTGACCGCCGACTACGCGCTGTCGAAGCGCACCGACGTGTACACCTCGCTGTCGTACGCTCTGAACGACAACGGTTCGCTGCTGGGCGTGAACGGCTTCAACACCGTCCAGGCTGGCAAGGACCAGTTCGGTGCTGTGGTCGGCCTGCGCCACAAGTTCTAATCTGACGCGGGCTTCCGCCCGCTTAAGGTTGGCTTGAAAAACGCCGGCATCCGCAAGGATGCCGGCGTTTTCTTTTGTGCTACTCCACGGTTGGACAGTCGGTGAACATGGCGGCGCGCCCTGCGCGGCTTTCGCGTTCTCTGTCAGCCGGCGCGGCTCTCCATTGAGGCAGGACCGGTCGGCATATTCCCCGCAGGCTGCGCGGGTTGGGTCGTCAAGCATTGCATGCCGGCGGACCCATATGGATGCGTTGCAATCGCCTGCACAACTGCTGTCGTGAGGCATGACGCATGCGACTCTGCCAAATGCGGGCGCAAGCCGTCCCCGCCTCTTGCCGTTGCCACGATCCAGGCTTCCGGAATCGACACGGCCATAAAAAAAACCCGCCATCGCTGGCGGGTTTGCTCACTCCGGTACACGAAGGTCCGGCTTACTCTTCCTCTTCGAACGGCAGCGAGCGGCGCGGCGGCGGCGGCCGTTTGCCGATGGTCACTGTCAGGTCAGTCGGCTTGCCGCGGCGGATCACCGTCATCTTGATGTCTACGCCGGGCTTGAGCTGCGCAATGGCATTGAGAAGCGCCGTGGTGTCCGTGATCGACAAGCCATCCACCTTGGTCAGCACATCGCCGGGCCGCACGCCCGCCTTGTCGGCCGGACCACCCTGGACCACGGCGGCGATCAGTGCGCCTTCCTTGGCATCGAGCCCGAACGATTCGGCAATCTCCGGTGTCATGTCCTGCGGTTCCACGCCGATCCAGCCGCGCGTCACGCTGCCGGTCGAGATGATCGACTCCATCACCTGCTTGGCCGTCGATACCGGAATGGCGAAGCCGATACCCAGCGAACCGCCCGAACGCGAATAGATTGCCGTGTTGATGCCCAGCAGGTTGCCCTGTGCATCCACCAGTGCGCCGCCCGAGTTGCCCGGGTTGATCGCGGCATCGGTCTGGATGAAGTTCTCGAAGGTGTTGATGCCCAGGTGACTGCGGCCCAGCGCGGACACGATGCCCATGGTCACGGTCTGGCCCACGCCGAACGGATTGCCGATGGCCAGCACCACATCGCCCACCTTCACATTCTCGAGCCGGCCCAGCGTGATCGCGGGCAGGTCCTTGAGCGTCACCTTCAGCACGGCCAGGTCGGTTTCCGGGTCGGAGCCGACCATCTTGGCATTGGCCTTGCGGCCATCGGTCAGCGCAATCTCGATTTCGTCGGCGCCGTCCACCACGTGATGGTTGGTTAGAATGTAACCCTCGGCGCTGACAATGACGCCCGAGCCCAGGCTGGAGACCGGCTCCTGCCGCTCCGGCAGGCGGTCGCCGAAGAAGAAGCGGAACCACGGATCCTCGGCCTGCGGGTTGGGCGAGCGCTTGTTGCCGTTCTTGCTGGTAAAGATATTGACCACCGCCGGCATGGCCAGCTGGGCGGCTTCGCTGTATGACCCTTCGGCCGCAGGGCCTGACACGTTGGGCACAACCTCCTTGAGCGCCACGATGGGCGAGCCGGACTGGACCGCGACGCGCCCCCTCTGCAGCCATTCTGGCTTGAGCGTTGCCACGACGAACCAGACCGCCAGCACGACGGTGACAGCCTGGGCAAAGAACAGCCAAAAGCGCCGCAACATATTGGAGTTTTGAGCAGAAAATGAAAACAAAAGAGCTTGAATTGTACTTGAACGACCTGTTGGAAGTTTCCCGCTACAAGGACTATTGTCCCAACGGGCTGCAAGTGCAAGGTCGCTCGGAGATCACACACGTGGTGACGGGGGTCACGGCGAGCCTGGCGCTGGTCGATGCCGCGGTCGAGGCGGGCGCCGATGCCATCCTCGTGCATCACGGCTATTTCTGGAAAAACGAGGATGCGCGCGTGGTGGGGCAGAAGCATGCGCGCCTGAAGCGTTTGCTCGGGGCGGATATCAATCTGTTCGCCTACCACCTGCCGCTGGACAACCATCCGGAATTCGGCAACAACGCCCAGCTTGGCCTGCAGCTCGGCTTTACTCCCACCGGCCGCTTCAGCGACGACCAGCTGGGCTGGACCGGTACGCTGCCCGCACCGATGCCGCTGTCCGCGCTGGCAGCGCATGTCGGCGGCGTGCTCGGGCGCGAGCCGCTGGCGATCGGCGAGCCGGGCCAGATGATCCGCACCGTCGGCTGGTGCACGGGCGGGGCGCAAGGGTATTTCGATGCCGCGGTGGCCGCGGGCGTCGATGCCTATCTCAGTGGAGAGGTCTCGGAGCAGACCACGCACCTGGCGCGCGAGAGCGGCGTGGCGTACTTGGCGGCAGGCCATCATGCCACCGAACGCTATGGCATCCGCTCGCTGGGCGAGCATGTGGCCGAGCGCTTCGGCCTGCGCCATACCTTTATCGATATTCCGAATCCGGTCTGATCTGACAAAAAACAAAACGGCCCCAGCGGGGCCGTTCTATCGTTCGGGATTCGAAATCAGCGTGCTTTCAGGCTGTCCCGGATCTCACGCAGCAGCGTGACTTCCTCAGGAGGCGCGGCGGGCGGCGGTGCGGGTTCTTCGGCACGCATCCGGTTGAAGGCGTGCACCATCAGAAAGATGATGAAGGCCAGGATCATGAAGTTGACGACGATGGTGAGGAAGTTGCCATAGGCAAACACCGGTACGCCGGCCTTCTTCATGGCATCGAGCGTCTGCGGTGTCCCGGGAGGGGGATCCGCCAGAACAATGAACAGGCTGGAGAAATCCAGCTTGCCCACAACACGGCTCACCAACGGCATGATCAGGTCGTTCACCACCGAATCCACGATCTTGCCGAAGGCCGCGCCGATGATCACACCAACCGCCAGGTCGATGACGTTGCCGCGTACGGCGAAGGTTCTGAATTCCGAGATCATGCCCATGGGGGGTTCTCCTTCTTGTGGCTATGGATGAACGGTTTCAAGCTGGAAGCCTGCCGCATCACTCACCGGAAATCAAGCGCGCAGGCGGATTTCCGGGATGCATGTCCGATAATCGCGCGAGGCCGTGGCATTTTCTGCCTATCTAGTGCGCAGGTGTCTAAGGTACACTTTATGGTTGACGCAAAATCTAAATTGACTTCCCCTGGGGTTTGGAATGAGTGACCAGCAAGACGTGAAGAGCGTGGATAAAGGTCGCCGCAATTGGTTGATCGCGACATCCGTCGCTGGCGGCGTCGGAGGCGTAGCGGTAGCGGTTCCTTTCGTCAGTACCTTTGCACCATCGGAGAAGGCCAAGGCCGCGGGTGCCCCAGTCGAGGCGGATATCGGCGCCCTGAAACCGGGCGAGATGATGACCGTCGAGTGGCGCGGCAAACCGGTCTGGATCATGCGGCGCACGGAGGAGCAACTGGCGTCGCTGAAGAAGACGGACGGCGAAGTGGCCGATCCCAATTCCGATATTCCGTTCACCATGCAGACGCCCGAGTACTGCAAGAACGAAACCCGCTCCCGTCCGGAACACAAGGATGTGCTGGTCGTCGTGGGCATCTGTTCCCATCTCGGCTGTTCCCCGTCGGGCCCCTTCGCCCCCGGCGCCAATCCTCAGCTCGGCGCTGATCCCGGTTTCCTCTGCCCCTGCCACGGATCGACCTTCGACCTTGCCGGGCGCGTCTTCAAGAACAAGCCGGCTCCGCAGAATCTCGATGTTCCCCCCTACCAGTTCCTGTCCGACAGCAAGATCGTGATCGGCAAGGACGAGAAAGGAGAAGCCTGATCATGGCGGCCGAAAAACAAGTCAAGACGACCGGCCTGCTGGGCTGGATCGACGCCCGCTTCCCCGCGACCCAGCTGTGGGAAGACCACCTGTCGCGCTACTACGCGCCGAAGAACTTCAACTTCTGGTATTTCTTCGGTTCGCTGGCGCTGCTGGTGCTGGTGATCCAGATCGTCACCGGCATTTTCCTGGTGATGAACTACAAGCCCGACGGCACGCTGAACGCCGCCGGCATTCCCGTAGCCTTTGCCAGCGTGGAATACATCATGCGCGAAGTCCCGTGGGGCTGGCTGGTGCGCTACATGCACTCGACCGGCGCCTCGGCCTTCTTCGTCGTGGTCTACCTGCATATGTTCCGGGGCCTGCTGTACGGTTCGTACCGCAAGCCGCGCGAGCTGGTCTGGATCTTCGGCTGCCTGATCTTCCTGTGCCTGATGGCCGAAGCCTTCATGGGCTACCTGCTGCCGTGGGGCCAGATGTCGTACTGGGGCGCGCAGGTGATCGTGAACCTGTTCTCGGCGATTCCCGTGATCGGCCAGGACCTGTCGCTGTTCATCCGCGGCGACTACGTGGTCAGCGACGCCACGCTGAACCGCTTCTTCTCGTTCCACGTCATCGCCGTGCCGCTGGTGCTGCTGGGCCTGGTCATCGCCCACATCATCGCGCTGCATGAAGTGGGCTCGAACAACCCGGACGGCGTCGAGATCAAGGCCAAGAAGGATGAAAACGGTATCCCGCTGGACGGCATCCCGTTCCATCCGTACTACTCGGTGCACGACCTGCTGGGCGTGGGCGGCTTCCTGATCCTGTTCTCGGCCGTGATCTTCTTCTTCCCGGAAGTGGGCGGCTATTTCCTGGAACACAACAACTTCTTCCCGGCCGATCCGCTGAAAACCCCGCCGCATATCGCGCCGGTCTGGTACTTCACGCCGTACTACTCGATGCTGCGCGCCACCACGTCGAGCTTCCTGCCGATCCTGTGGGTGTTCTTCGCGCTGCTGCTCGGCATGGTGTTCCTGCGCAGCAAGGACGCGCGCGTGAAGATCGGCGCCGTTGCCGTCGCGGTGATCCTGGCCGTGGGCTTCTACTTCATCGACGCCAAGTTCTGGGGCGTGCTGGTGATGGGCGGCTCGGTGGTGATCCTGTTCTTCCTGCCGTGGCTCGACTGCTCGCCGGTCAAGTCCATCCGCTATCGTCCCGCTTTCCACAAGACCATCCTGATCGTCTTCGTGGTGGTGTTCCTGGTGCTCGGCTATCTCGGCGTGCAACCGCCGTCGCCGGTCGGTGAGAAGGTGTCGCAGCTCGGTACGCTGCTGTACTTCGCCTTCTTCCTGACCATGCCGCTGTGGAGCCGTGTCGGCGAGTTCAAGCCGGTCCCGGAACGTGTCACGTTCCACCCGCACTGAGCGAAGCGAACCCCGACAAGAGCACAAGGACACAAGATGAAAAAGCTGCTTTCGATCCTCGCGCTGGCCGGCGCCTGCATTGCCGGCGCGCCCGCCATGGCTGCGGAGGGGGGCTTCCCCCTCGAGCCGGCGCCGGTGAACACCGCCGACCTGTCGTCGCTGCAGCGCGGCGCCAAGGTGTTCGTCAACTACTGCCTGAACTGCCACGGCGCGTCGATGATGCGCTACAACCGGCTCAAGGACATCGGCCTGACCGACGACCAGATCCGCGAGAACCTGCTGTTCAGCGCGGAGAAGGTTGGCGAAACCATGAACATCGCCATGCAGCCGAAGGAAGCCAAGGCCTTCTTCGGCGCGCAGCCGCCGGACCTGTCGGTGATTGCGCGTGCCCGCGGCGATGACTGGCTCTACACCTACCTGCGCACGTTCTACCGCGACGACAGCCGCGCCACCGGCTGGAACAACCTGGTGTTCCCGAGCGTCGGCATGCCGCACGTGCTGTGGGAACTGCAGGGCCAGCGCGCCGCCAAGTTCACCGAAGTCGAAGAGCACGGCGAGAAGGTGCACAAGTTCGCCGGCTTCGAGCAACTGAGCCCCGGCAAGCTGAGCAAGGTCGAGTACGACCAGATGACGGCCGACCTGGTCAGCTTCCTCGACTGGATGGCCGAGCCCGCGCAGAACCACCGCAAGCGCCTGGGCGTCTGGGTGCTGCTGTTCCTGGGCGTGTTCACCGTGTTCGCCTGGCGCCTGAACGCCGCGTACTGGAAGGACGTGAAGTAAGTTGTGACAAGGGCCGGTTCGGGCCCTGATCAAAAAAGCCAGGGGCGGTCGCTGTAAAGCAGCGCCGCCCCTGGCTTTTTTGCGGACGGAACGCCGAAAACAGTACTAAGAAGTGCCTCGTTTGCCACGTATTTGCTTTTCGGTAGCCGACTTTGGCAGAATGGCAGACCTTACTGTCCGACCCAGCTCCGGCTAAGCCCAAGGAATCCAACCATGATGGTGTTGTATTCGGGTACGACTTGCCCGTTTTCCCAACGTTGCCGCCTTGTCCTGTTCGAAAAGGGCATGGATTTTGAAATCCGCGACGTCGACCTGTTCAACAAGCCCGAAGATATTTCGGTGATGAACCCGTACGGCCAGGTGCCTATCCTGGTCGAGCGCGATCTCATCCTGTATGAGTCGAACATCATCAACGAATACATCGACGAGCGCTTCCCGCACCCGCAACTGATGCCGGCCGACCCGGTGCAGCGCGCCCGCGCCCGCCTGTTCCTGTTCAACTTCGAAAAGGAATTGTTCACCCACGTCTACACGCTGGAGAACGAAAAGGGCAAGGCCGCGGAAAAGAACCACGAACGCGCCCGCGCCGCGATCCGCGACCGCCTGACGCAGCTCGCGCCGATCTTCGTCAAGAACAAGTACATGCTGGGCGAAGAGTTCTCGATGCTCGACGTCGCCATCGCGCCGCTGCTGTGGCGCCTGGACCACTACGGCATCGAGCTGTCGAAGAACGCCGCGCCGCTGCTGAAGTATGCTGAACGCATTTTCAGCCGTCCCGCGTACATCGAAGCGCTCACCCCGTCCGAAAAGGTGATGCGCCGCTAACCGGCACCGGCCCGACGGCATCCGCCCTCGGGCCATCGCGGCGCCATTGGAAGCACAATGCCTGAAACCTCCACCAAGCCCTACCTGATCCGCGCCATCTACGAATGGTGCACGGACAACGGCTTCACGCCGTACATCGCCGTCTTCGTCGACGCCAACACCAACGTGCCGCGCGAGTTCGTCAAGAACAACGAGATCGTGCTCAACGTCAGCTTCGACGCCACCAGCGGCCTGGACATGGGCAACGAGTGGATCACCTTCAGTGCACGCTTCGGCGGTGTCTCCCGCAAGATCGACGTGCCCGTCGAAAACGTGCTTGCCATCTACGCGCGTGAGAACGGACAGGGCATGGCCTTCCCGGTCGAACGCAGCGTGCCGGAAACCCAGGCCGCCACCGAACGCGAAAACAACCCTCCGCCCAAGCTCGCCCCGGTCGAAGCCGAAACCCCGGCAACCACCAATGACACCGGCCCCGGCGACGACGACACGCCGCCTCCGGTGCCCCGCATCGGCGGCAAGAAGCCGGCACTGAAAGTGGTGAAGTAAGCCATCCCAAAGCCGACCGCAATGCAGTAGAATCGCGGTCTGCACCAGACATGCCGGCTTAGCTCATCAGGTAGAGCAGTTGATTTGTAATCATCAGGTGGCGGGTTCGAGTCCTGCAGCCGGCACCAGAATTGAAGAACGGGCTACGCATTGCGTAGCCCGTTTTTGTTTTGGCTGACGGCGATGACAGCCGGCGGGTGTTGGCGGCGGATTTCTCGCGATTCGCGCCGCCGATCTGGCGGTTCCCGCCAACGCCATATCGATGCCGAGGCACGCGGTGGTAATCTCGCCAGGTCACTCGTCCACCCGCGCACCCACCCGTGCCTTTCCCCCACTCCCGCCTCTGGCGCCCCGCCCCCGAGCAACGCGCCTACGAAGAAGCCCGCCACCGCGTGCGGGCGCTGCGCTTCTTCTATCTGCACGCCATGGTCTACGTGGTGGTGAACGCGATGCTGATCGGCTTCCATCTGATGGGATCGTCGCATCGCCCCTGGGCGGGCGGCCCGCTGATGGGCTGGGGCATCGGCCTGGCGGTGCACGGCATCATGACCTGGGGACGTGTGGGCCTGCTCGGGCGGCGGTGGGAGGAGCGCAAGATTGCCGAATACATGGCGCAGGAACAGGTGCGCACGCTGTCGACGGAAAAGCAGCTGGTCGAGGCGCGCATGAAGCTGCTGCAGGCGCAGATCGAGCCGCACTTCCTGTTCAACACGTTGGCCAACGTGGTCAGCCTGATCGAGCCCGCGCCGCAGAAGGCCACGATGATGCTGGAGCATTTCATCGCCTATCTGCGTGCGTCGCTGGCCGCCAGCCGTGCGACGCAAGGCACGGTGGCGCAGGAGGCGAAGCTGCTGCGCGACTACCTGGCGCTGATCCGTATCCGCATGGGCGAGCGGCTGCATTATTCGGTCGAGGTCGACCCTGAACTGGAGTCGATGCCGCTGGCGCCGATGCTGCTGCAGCCCGTGGTCGAGAATGCGATCAAGCATGGCCTGGAGCCCAAGATCGAAGGCGGGCGGCTGCTGGTCCGGCTGGAGCGGCGCGGCGCGCGCATGCTGGCGACGATCGAGGACGATGGCATGGGCTTCCGGCCGTCGGCCGGTGCGGGTGTCGGGTTGTCGAACCTGCGCGAACGGCTGGCGGTGCTGTATGACGGCGACGCCCACGTCAGGATAGAAGAGCGCTCGCCCGGTACCGCCGTGCTGATCGACCTGCCGCTGCCGCCTGCATCCTGAATTGGAGACGCCGATGACGCCCACTGCGCTGATTGCCGATGACGAAGAGCACCTGCGCGCGTACCTGCGTGGCAAGCTGCAGCGCCTGTGGCCGGAGCTGCAGATCGTGGCCGAGGCGACCAACGGCATCGAAGCCGCCGACGCCATTGCGCGCTTGTCGCCGAGCGTTGCCTTCCTCGATATCAAGATGCCCGGGCTGTCCGGACTGGAAGTGGCGCAGGGCATCGAGACCGATACGCGGCTGGTGTTCGTCACGGCCTATGACGAATTCGCGCTCGATGCGTTCGAGCGCGCGGCGGTGGACTACCTGGTCAAGCCGGTCGGCGAGGAACGCCTCGGCCGCACCATCGAGCGGTTGCGCAAGGCGTTGCAGGAAGCCGCGCCGCTGCCCGAGCTGGCGCAGTTGCTGAACCAGCTGACACGCGCCCAGCCGCGCGCGGAAGGCGGCGGCCAGTTGCGGTGGGTGCGGGCCAGCCGCGGCAATACCACCAGCCATGTGCCGATCCAGGAGGTGATGTATTTCCAGAGCGACGACAAATACGTCGTGGTGCATACCCGCGATGGCGAGCACCTGATCCGCACGCCGCTGGCGGAACTGATGGCGGGGCTGGACCCGGAGGTGTTCTGGCAGATCCACCGCTCATCCATCGTCAATATGGAATACGTGGCCGGCACGCGGCGCGACGACTCGGGCCGGCTTTTTGTCAGGATGCGCGGCAGCGATGCCGAACTGCCGGTGTCGCGCGCCTATATGCATCGGTTCCGGCAGATGTAAGCCGGCCGGCGCGTGCAGCGCCGGTCCAGTGATCTGGCTAGTGCCGATCCATGAATTCCTGGATCTTGCGCTGCTCCCAGTCACGGCCCCGGCGCGACAGCCGCGTCCACACCAGCAACCCGTGCAGCGCTAGCCCCAGGCCCCAGGCCAGCGTGGTGGTCAGCGGCCAGGGCCAGCCCGTGGTGGCGTAATGCGACCATGACGGCGACGGGAAGTAAAAGAAGCGGAACCACAGCCACGCATTGACCACGGCGTAGACCAGCAGGTGGATATACCAGCCGCGCAGCGCGCGCACCATGCGGCGCGCGCGCCAGTAGGCCATGGCGTTGGGGTCGTTGGGCGGGAAGGCGTGGTGCATGGGATACCTCGTCGTCAGGAAGGTTGGCATGCGACAGGTATAGGCCACCACCAGGCATCGTTCCAGGCCCATGGGCCGAATCGACGGATTTCGTTCGCGAGCGGGCGCGCGGGCAGCGCGAATGTCACCGCTTCGGCACCCTCATGATTGCGCTTGCAAGGCCTCCCGCACCGCTTGTGCACGCGGCAGCGGCGCCGCCGCGCCGTAGCCCGTGGTGGCCAGCGCCGCTGCCGTGCAGGCCCAGCGCGCGGCCGACACGGCGTCGTCTCCGGCCACCAGCCGCGCCAGATAGCTGCCGTCGAAGCAGTCTCCCGCGCCGGTGGCATCGACGGCGTCAACCGGGTATGGCGCCACGGCGGTCACCGGTCCGCCCTCAGACACCAGGCATCCCTGGCTGCCCAGCTTCAGCACCACGTGCCGCGCGCCCATCCGATGGCACCAGTCGACGATGCTCAGGGGTTCCTCGATGCCGGCGAGCAGGCGCACGTCGTCAAGGCTGGGCAGAAACAGGTCGCACAGCGGAATGGTCGTCAGGATCACGTCGCGGGCGCGCTCCAGCGGCCACAGCGAGAGGCGCAGGTTCGGATCGTAGGCCACCTTGTTGCCGGCCTGGCGGGAGATGCGGATCGCCTCGCGCACGGTACGCGTGGCGGACGGGCTGATGGCCTGGCTGATGCCCGAGACGTGCAGCCACGTGGCCCGTTCCAGCAATGCCACCGGCAGCGCCGACGGCTGCATCCGGCTGGCGGCGGAGCCCGTGCGCCGATAGCTGAAAGTGTGTCCGCCGGGGCCGTGATGAACGAAGTAGAGCCCGGTAGGCGCCGACGCATCGATGACGACGGCGCTGGTATCGACGTGCTCGGCGCGCAGCAGGTAGAGGCACATGCGCCCGAACTCGTCGTCGCCCAGCCGGGTCACGTAGGCGCACCGCGCCCCCTGGCGCGCCGCGGCGATGATGGCGTTGGCGGTATCGCCGCCAAAGCCCTGCACGTAAGTGCGCGAACCCCGCGCGCCGGCGTGGTTGAATTCCACCATGGCCTCGCCGAGGGCGACGATGTCGAATCTCGCGCGCATGTCAGGCGTCCTCGCCCAGGTCGAGCAGCACCTTGCAGCTTGCGCGCGGCTGGCTTTCTGCAAGATCGAACGCGTCTGCCACGTCGCGGAAGTCGACCTGATGCGTGACGATCCGGCCCGGATCGACCAGCCCGCGCGTGATCCAGTCGATCACGGTAGGGAACATCGCGCAGTTCAGGCGCGACGCGTACAGCGTCAGTTCCTTGCCGGTCAGCGCCTGCTGCGGCAGCGCCGACGGCGTGGCGGAAAACCCAAGCACGCCGATGCGGCCTGCCGGTGCCGCGATGGCCACGGCTTCCTCCAGGATGGCAGGATGGCACACCGCATCGTAGATCAGCGTCGGCCCCCACGCCACGCCGCGCCGTTCCAAAGCGCGGGCAAGCGGCTCGCGCGCGGTGTTGATGATTTCGTCTTCCCCGGCGCCGCAGCCACGCGCCAATGCCAGCCGTTCATCGACATGGTCGGTGATGAAGGTGCGTACCCCATACACGCGCTTGAGCACCTGCAGCAGGTTCAGGCCGACCGGCCCGGCCCCGTAGATCAGCGCCACGTCGGTGGGCAGCACGCCGGTGCGGTGCGTGACGTTGGCCGCCACGGCGAACGGCTCGATCACAGCGGCACTGGCGTTCGGCATGCCATCGGGTACCACATAGGCATTACCCGCCGGCACGCATGCGTATTGGCTGAAGCCGCCATCGCGGTGCACGCCAATCACCTGCAGCCGTTGGCAGACATTGTGCCGGCCGATCCGGCAGGCGTGGCATTGGCCGCAGCTGACCACCGGATCGACCACCACCCGCTCGCCAATGCGCAACGCGCTGACGCCGGCGCCGACCGCATCGACATGGCCGACGAACTCATGGCCGATCACGCGCGGATAGGTCGCAAACGGGTTTTTGCCATGGAAGATATGCAGGTCCGACCCGCAGATACCGGCGAGACGGACGCGCACGCGCACCTCGCCTTCGGCAGGGACGGGAATTGGGCGCTCGCGCACGGCCATGCAGTGCGGTTGCTCGACGACTATGCTGAACATGCTGGCTCCTTGTTCCGGTCAACTGGCGCGGCGGCTACCAGTTCCACATCGCGCCGTCGCGCAGCCGCGCCACCGGCAGGTAGGCGCGCTCGTATGGATAGCGGGCCGCCAGCGGCTCATCGATGTCGACGCCCAGTCCCGGCACGTTGTCCATCACCAGGTAACCGTCCTCCAGCCGGTAGTTGTGCGGGAACACCTCGTCGATCAGGTCGCCATGCGGCATCAGTTCCTGGATGCCGAAGTTAGGTGCCCACAGCCCGAAGTTGACCGCCGCCGCCATGCATACCGGAGACAGGTCAGTGGCGCCGTGGAAGCCGGTGCGCACCTGGTAGGTTGCGGCGAAGTCCGCGATGCGGCGCACATGCGTGATGCCGCCGGCGTGAACGATGGTGGTGCGGATGTAGTCGATCAGCTGCTGGCTGATCAGGTCCTTGCAGTCCCACAGCGAATTGAAAATCTCGCCGGCCGCAAGCGGGGTGGTGGTGTGCTGGCGAATCAGCCGGAACGCTTCCTGGTTTTCGGCCGGCGTGGCATCTTCCAGCCAGAACAGGCTGAACGGCTCCAGCGCCTTGCCCAGGCCAGCCGCTTCGATCGGGGTCAACCGGTGATGCGCATCGTGCAGCAGATGCGGGGCGAAACCCACGGCTTCGCGCACCTTGCGGAATAGCTCGGGCGTGTGGCGCAGATAGAGCGACGTGTCCCAGGGCTCCTCCGGCGGCAGGCCCTTCTGCGCCGGTTCATAGCGGCCCGGCTGCGTGCCCACGCCGTAAACCTTGGACAAGCCCGGCACGCCCGACTGCACTCGGATCGCCTTGTAGCCTTGCTCGAGATGGCTGTGCACCGCGTCGATGGCTTCGGCGTGGTCGCGGCCGGTGGCGTGGCCGTACACCATCAGGCCATCGCGGCTGCGCCCGCCAAGCAACTGGTACACCGGCATGCCGGCCAGCTTGCCCAGGATATCCCACAGCGCCATGTCGATGGCCGCGATGGCGGTCATCGTGACGGGCCCGCGCCGCCAGTAGGCGCCGCGGTAGAGGTATTGCCAGATGTCCTCGATCCGGCGCGGGTCGCGCCCGATCAGGCACGGGATCACATGCTCGTCCAGGTAGGCGCGCACCGCCAGTTCGCGGCCATTGAGTGTGGCGTCGCCCAGGCCGTACACGCCGGCATCGGTGACCACCTTGACCGTCACGAAGTTGCGCCCCGGGCAGGTGACGATGGTTTTTATCTGTTCGATCTTCAAGGGTGTCTCCGGCCGGATCGTCGTTGGGTTGGCCCGAAGGCGCTGCCTGGTGGCGCAACGCCTGCATCGGTGTGGATGGCGCCAGAGTACTGCCGACGGAATGCGGCGGAGTACGGCCGATTCCGCAATCAAATGCAGCGATTGCCGCGTTTGAATCGCGAAAGCACCGCACATTCGACACCACGGCTACGTGCAAACTTCTTCGCATCGAAAACACTGCCCGGATGCACGCACGATGCTGCCGCCAACAGTCCCGCCGAGGTACCGCCGATGAGGCTCACGCAACGCAACAGTTGCCGCGCCAACGCTGAAGTGCAACAGCCCGGCTACGATCGCAGCCGCTTGTCGCGCGGCGTGCTGCATCTGGGCCTTGGCGCATTCCACCGCGCGCACCAGGCGCTGTACACCGAGGCCGCGATCCGCGCCGGGGATAAGCGCTGGGGCATTGCCGGCGTCAGCCTGCGCGAGCCGCGCACACCGCGCACGCTGGCGGCGCAGGACTTCCTGTATTCGGTAACCGAGTGCGAAGGCGCGGCCGCTACCACGCGCATCGTCGGCGCCGTGATGCAGGCCTGGTATGCCCCGCATGCGCTGGGCGAGGTGCTCGGCGCGCTGGCCGATCCCGCTGTCGCCGTGGTGACCTGCACGGTCACAGAAAAGGGCTACTGCCAGCATCCGTCCAGCGCCGACCTGGACCCGAACCACGCCGATATCCGGCACGACCTGGCCCATCCAGACACGCCCAGAAGCACGCTCGGCGTACTGGCCGCGGGTTTGCGCCGCAGGCCCGCCGGCGCGCCGCTCAGCATCGTCTGCTGCGACAACATGTCCGCCAACGGCGATACATTGCGCAAGCTGCTGGCGCAGTACGCCATGCTGAAGGACCCGGCGCTGGCCCGGCGCGTGCGCGACGACGTGGCCTTCCCCAACACCATGGTGGACCGCATCGTCCCCGCCGCCACGCCGGCATCGCGCCGTGACGCGCAGCGCCGCCTGGGCCTGCGCGACGAGGCCGCGATCATCTGCGAAGCCTTCACGCAGTGGGTGATCGAAGACCGCTTCGCCGGACCGCGGCCGGCATGGGAAGCGGGCGGCGCGCTGCTGACCGGCGATGTCCGGCCGTTCCAGGCGATGAAGCTGCAGTTGCTCAACGGCACGCATTCGGCCATCGCCTATGCCGGGCAACTGTGCGGGCTGCAGACCGTTGCCGAGGCCATGGAGGATCCGCTGGTCGGCGCTTTCGCCTGCGGCGTGATGGCAGACCTGCGCGCCACCGTGCAAGCGCCGCCCGGGTATGACGCAGGCGCCTACAGTCAGGCCTTGCTGCAGCGCTTGCGCAATGCGGCGCTCGGCCACCGCACCGTGCAGATTGCAGCCGACGGCACGCAGAAAGTGCCGGTGCGCTGGCTGCCCGCGCTGCGCGCCAGTGCCGGCACCGAGCGGCCCTGGCTGGAGCGCGCGCTTGCGGTCTGGCTGCATTGCCTGCGCGGCGGGCGCAGCGATGGCGGCCAGCCGCTTGCCTTCGACGACCCCGGCGCGCCCGCGCTGGCGGCGTGCCTGCGTGGCGCGCACAGCGATGCCGATGCCGTGCGCCAGGCACTCGCGCACACGCCGGTCTTTGGCAGCGAGCCCTGGCCGGCCTCACTGGCAGACCGGCTGGCCAGCCACCTGGGGGTGCTGCGCCTTGGCGGCGCTGCTGCGCTGCTGTCGTCCTGAGCCACCCCACCTTATAACAAGGAGACCGACACACCATGACCGTTTTGTTCACCCGGCGCCGCTTTGGCGCGCTAGCCGCCGGCACGCTGGCGATGACGCTGCCGGCGGCACACGTATTCGCCCAGGCCGCCACCATCCGCCTGAAGTACGGCACCGCCTTTCCCGCCGACCATCCGGGCACGCTGCGCATCCAGCAGGCCGCGGTGGCGATCCGCCAGGACACCGGCGGCAAGGTCGACCTGCAGGTCTATCCCAACAGCCAGCTCGGCAGCGAACCGGACATGATCGCGCAGGTGCGCACCGGCGCGATGGATTTCATGTCCACGGCCGGCACCAACCTGCAAACGCTGGTGCCCACCGCCGGCATCAACGGCGTGGCCTTCGCCTTCAAGGACTACACCACGGTCTGGGCCGCGATGGATGGCGACGTGGGCGCCTATGTCCGGGCCGCGCTGAGCAAGGTCAACCTGCATGTGTTCGACAAATGCCTGGACAACGGCTATCGCAACATCACCTCGGCCAGCCGGCCGATCAACACGCCGGCCGACCTGAAGGGCTTCAAGGTGCGCGTGCCCGGCATCCCGCTGTGGATCTCGATGTTCAAGGCGCTGGGCGCGTCGCCCACCGCCATCCCGTTCGGCGAACTCTATTCGGCGCTGCAGACGCGCGTCGTCGACGGGCAGGAAAACCCGCTGGCGCTGATCCGCAGCGCGAAGCTCTATGAAGTGCAGAAGTTCTGCGCGCTGACCGGACATACCTGGGATGGCCACTTCATCTTCGGCAACGCCAAAAAGTTCCAGGCGCTGCCGGCTGAGGTGCGCGCCGCCATCACCGCCCATTTCACCGCGGCGGCGCTGAAGCAACGCGAAGACATCGCGCGTTTGAATACCGATGCCCAGGCCGAGCTGACCCGTCTTGGCATCGTCTTCAGCCAACCCGACCCGGCGCCATTCCGCGCCTTGCTGCAAGGGGCCGGCTTCTATGCCGAATGGAAGAAGAAGTACGGCGACGAGGCGTGGTCCCGGCTGGAGAAATACGCCGGCCGTCTCGCATGACCGCTGGCACCAACGATAAAACAGAAAAGGAGACATCGATGGAGCACACCGCTGATGCCATCGCACCAGCGCCGCTGAAGCCGTCAGCGCCGCCGGCCGCCGCAGCGTGCTGGCGCCGCCTGATGGCCTGCATGGTCGAGGTGCCGGCCGCATTGATCGTGCTGGCAGAGATCCTGCTGCTGGGCGGCGGTGCGTTCGCGCGCTACGCCCTGCACCAGCCGGTTCCCTGGACGGACGAACTGGCCAGCATCCTGTTCCTGTGGCTGGCGATGCTCGGCGCCATCATCGCGCTGGACCGCGGCGCGCATATGCAGCTGACCACCTTCATCAAGAACCTGCCACCGGCCAGGCGCGCGTGGGTGGATGCGCTGGGCATGTGGCTGGTGGTGGCGTTCCTGGCGCTGTTGCTGCGGCCCGCCTGGGAACACCTGACCGAGCATATCGAGGTGTCGACACCTACGCTGGAAATCAGCGAAGGCTATCGCGCCGCCGCGGTGCTCGCCGGCATCGTGCTGATGCTGGTGGCGGCAAGCTTGCGCCTGCTTGCGGCGCGCTGGAAGCCGGTGGTTGCGACAGGCCTGACGGTGGCGTTGTGCGGCGGACTGTTGTGGCTGCTGTCGCCCACGCTGATAACGCTGGGCAATGCCAACCTGGTGATCTTTTTCCTGCTGATGCTGGTCGCATGCGTGGCCATCGGCGTACCGATCGCCTTCGCCTTCGGGCTGGCGACGCTGTGCTATCTGTCGCTGTCCACGGCCACGCCGCTGTCCATCATCCCGAACCGCATGCAGGAGGGCATGTCGCACCTGATCCTGCTGGCGGTGCCGCTGTTCGTCTTCCTGGGCGCGCTGATCGAGATGACCGGACTGGCGCGGGCGATGATCCATTTCCTGGTCAGCCTGATCGGCCATCTGCGCGGCGGCCTGCAGTATGTGCTGCTGGGCGCGATGTATATCGTCTCCGGCATTTCGGGCGCCAAGGCCGCCGACATGGCCGCGGTGGCGCCAAGCCTGTTCCCGGAAATGAAGCGGCGCGGCGCCAGGGACGGCGACCTGATCGGGCTGCTGTCGGCCTCGGGCGCGATGTCGGAGACCATCCCGCCCAGCATCGTGCTGATCACGGTGGGATCGGTGACGGGGGTATCGATCACGTCGCTGTTCATCGGCGGGCTGATGCCCGCGGCGGTGGGGCTGGTGATGATGGCGCTGGTGGTGTGGTTCCAGACCCGCAAGGAAGACATGAGCCGCGTACCAAGGCCGTCGCGCCAGGCGATCGTGAAAGCGCTGCTGGTCGCGCTGCCGGCGCTGGCCCTGCCCGTCATCATCCGCACGGCTGTGGTGGAGGGTGTGGCTACCGCGACCGAGGTGTCCACCATCGGCATCTTCTATGCCGTGGTGGCGGGGGTGCTGGTGTATCGCCGGTTCGATTTGCGTCGGATCTATCCGATGCTGGTGGATACCGCGGCGCTGTCTGGTGCGATCTTGCTGATTGTCGGCTGTGCGACCGCGATGGCGTGGGCGCTGACGCAATCCGGCTTCGCGCAAGACCTGGTGGGGATTCTGTCCGCAGTCCCTGGCGGCAAGACCGGTTTCCTGCTGGTATCGGCGCTGGCTTTCGTCATCCTCGGCAGCTTGCTGGAAGGCATACCCGCCATTGTGTTGTTCGGGCCGTTATTGTTTCCCATTGCGAAGCTGGTTGGCGTGCATGAAGTGCACTATGCCATGGTGGTGATATTTGCGATGGGACTAGGGCTGTTCGCACCGCCATTTGGCGTGGGGTTTTATGCCGCCTGCGCGATCGGGCGGGTCTCGCCGGACGTAGCGATGCCCCGGGTGTGGCCGCATATGGCGGCGCTGTTTGTGGCCTTGGTGTTGTTGACGTTGGTGCCCTGGTTTTCGATTGGGTTTTTGTGATTGGATTCTGGGTGGCTCGGCACTGCGGGTTTCAGGCTCTAGCGCGGGAGTGCAGGGCTGCGCGTGCATCGCGCTGTCGCGGGCGGGCCCAAAAGGCTTTCCGTTCCGCTTGTTTGCTCCCCTCTCCCGCTTGCGGGAGAGGGGCGGGGGTGAGGGCCGGGCGCATCAACGAAGTGACCACCTTCGCCAAGCGTTTGATTTGGTTAGTGCCACCAGAAAACCGAAGCCCACCGTCATTCCCGCGAAAGCGGGAACCCAGCGACTTTAAGAAGCGCTTGCGCTTCAAAGACACTGGGTCCCCGCCTACGCGGGGACGACGTGTCGGTTACTGGGAGCAAGTCGGCATGGCCAGCGTGCGACTCTACCAAAGCGGGAGCAAGCAGGCGGGAGCAGACGCGCTTCACGAAGTCACCAACCTAACAAACATGGAAGATGTACCGCTACGCAGGCAGCAGCCACAAGGGTTGATGGTTCGACAACGATGCGAAATCCTAAGGCGCCCTACGGACTGCATCGACTACTGCCGGCAGCGGGGCATGCAGTCTTATGCCGCAACGTTTCCGTCGCTGCCTTGCGACTCCACCTTGGATGCCCATCCCGACTTTGCGGCGCGTAGCACGATCTTCTGCTTCTCCGCGCGTTCGATTGTGTTGATGCGCTCAATCACAGAGGCAATCGGTGCATTGCCTTCTGCGCGCGCCAGGTAAAGCAGGCGCACCAGTTTGTCAGCCCAGCCTGGCAACTTGCCGGTTTTTTCCCAACGCGCAATGGCCTGCTCATTGTTGCCAAGTAATTTCGCCAGGCCGGCTTGCGATTGCATCAACCCGGCGCTGCGGATGTAGCGAAATTCCGTACCGGTGAGAGGGGAGGGCTTCTTTGCCAGAGCCAGGCAAATGGCGACGCAAAGACCATCCAGGTCCTCGATAGACACGCCTTCGCCATAGGGCGTTTTCTGGACTTTGTATCCATTGACCAGCCACACGTTCTTGAGGCCGCCGTCTGTGTAGTGGTACATCTTCTTACCTTTTGGTCACATCCATCACCGTAATGACCGTCAAGTCGGACGCGGGATAATCGACCAGAACAACGACGCCAACGTTGATTCCCGAAACATAGCGTTCCATCACGCAGCGAAGACCGGGTGCCCGCATGTCGAGCTCCGGTTCACGCGAGATGACGCCTTTACGAAGCGCTTCGAGAACCATCGGGTCGTTGATCATCCGTAGCCACATTCGCTCTCGCGCATGAGGGACGAAGACGATGTTCGACGTTTCCATTGCACATGCGTGAATGTGCTTTTCCAACTGACGTGTCGATGGGTGCCTCACCGGGCCACCTATTATTTTGATAGGTTGAAGTGTATCCCAGTTTCACGCTTCGTGGTGCCTGGCGCGATAGGACACTTCGCATTCCACGTGACTTCGTGGATGCTCTGGCCCTCCGCGCCCCTCTCCCGCGCGCGCGGGAGAGGGGCGCGAACAAGCGGGAGGAGACGCGCTTCACGGCGCCTAACCGCAATGCGTTCGCGCCGGCAAGCGGTCTACATCAGCAAGCCGGCAACTCGTCCTCCAGCACCCGCTCCAACTGCGCCTTCACCAATCCCAACAGGCAAAACGCCGCAAAGCCGCCTTCCCACCATTCACTCTGCTGCTCCAGCAGCGCAAGCACCCCATCTATTCCCGCTGCCACCGCCAAAAGACTGTACCGCGCCGTAGATAGATCGATTTCCGACATAGGACCTCCTATCGTTACATGAAGGTCCGCCGCGCGACGCAAGGGGAGGGCGGCGGGCCTGACGATGAGGGTGGAAACCGGTGTCACAACCATTGCCCGGTCAGCCTTGCGGCTGCCTCATCCGGCCCGCCATGGATGGCTTGCACGTATAGGCTGGAACGGTCGTCACGGACGACCGTTCGGTTGAGACATTCGAGTTTCCACACTCGGTCACCGTTGTTCGATGACAGCCCCAGTCTCCCTCGCCGCGACACGCAGCGCGATAAGACAGTTCGCATTCCCATACGGACGCCTCATCCTGCCCGAGCCCCGCCCGCCAGCAAATAGCCGAAATCCTAAGAGCGCATGCGAAGCGAAAGCTCGTGCCGTTGAAGGGAGAACTTCCGGGTATTTGATCGAGATGAAGATCGCGCTTCGAATCGGCATTCCTCCGTTGATTTCCGTTAGATGCAAGCGCACAAATAGCCGATTGCTATGCGCGAGATCGCCATAGCGCGTTCGAACACCAAGGCGGTTTGACGCATCGACAAAATGGATCTTGCACGCTTCCACCAACAGCCCTTTTCCTCTACCCATCGCCTGTATGCGCTGGAAGGTGAAGGCGCGCTGGGTGAACTGGGCGTCGAAGCCTGGATCGGCCGCGATGCCATCTCTGCGCTGTCCGAATGGCGCATCGTCGCGGTCAGTGCCAAGGTCGATATCGCGCTCGACAGCCTGCTTGGCCAACGCGTCACGCTGCTGACCACGCTTGCCGGCGGTGGCCAGTTGCGCCGCACGGGGCTTATCCGGCAGGCGGAGAAGCTCGGTGCCGACGGCAGCCTCGCGCGCTACCGCCTGACCGTGGTGCCATGGCTGTGGCTGACCACGCAGCAGCGCCACAGCCAGGTGTTCCAGCACCGCAAGCTCGACAGCATCATCGAAACCGTTCTACAGGACTACGCGCCGTATGCGCGATGGCGCTATGCCGCCGGCGCCGAAGCCCGCATCGACGTGTTCGGTGAACGCGACCACATCGCGCAGTTCCGCGAGACCGACCACCACTTCCTGTCCCGCCTGCTGGCCGAGGCCGGGCTCGGATATACCGTGGTGGAAGACGACGAAGCGCCCTTCGGGCATGCCGTGGTGATCTTCGCCGACAGCACACAACTGCCCGATGATCCCGAATCAGCGGCTGGCGGCGGCATCCGTTATCACCGCGCACATAGCCAGGAATCGGCCGACGCGATCCAGCAGTTGATCTGTGAAACGCGTGCGGCGGTCGGCGGTGTCGCGGTGGGCGCCTGGGACCCTGAGACGAAGCGCACCATCCGCGGTCACGCGCCGGCGCGCTACGGCGGATTTGCCAGCCATGCCGCCAGTCCGGATCCTTACCTGTCCGTCAGCCTGTCGCTGGCGCCGGACACGGTCAGCGCGCAGCGCATCGCCGAGCAGGTAATAGAAGCCATCGAAGCCCGCGCGCTGGTGTTCACCGGCAGCGCCTCCGTACGTACCTTGCGCAGCGGCACGCGCCTGACCGTCACGGATTGCCCGCACCTGCCGCCGCAACAAGACGATACGGCCGGCTACCCGCTGCTGCTCGATGCGGTCGAACACTGCGGCATCAACAACCTCCCCGTGGAAACGCGTGCCGCGCTCGCCGACCGGATCGGGCCGCTGGAAGCGGCATTGTGTTTCGAGATGCCACCACCGGCGCCGGATGTTGCGGCGACTACCACCGGTCTGATGCGCAGCGTCTTCGACGACACAGCCGAGCGGCTGGTACCGACCGAATCCCTGCGGAAGGCCGCACGGGAACACGGCTATGCGGCGCCTTTCCGGGCCTTCGATGCACGCCGCCCCCGGCGCGCCGCCGTGCTGGAGGGCGATTGTCCGCGCCTCTACAGCCATTCCACCCCGCTGGGCGTTCATACCGCGATCGTGGTCGGCCCCGACGGGCAGACGCAGCCGGACGGCAATGCCGAACACCACGCCAGCCCAAGCGGCCAGATCCGTGTGCGCTTCCCCTGGCAGCGCGGAGAACGCGCCGACGACCGCAGCAGCCGCTGGGTGCGCGTCGCACAACGGCAAGCCGGCGCCGGCATGGGCTGGCAATGGCTGCCGCGCATCGGCCAGGAGGTGGTGGTCAAGTTTGCGGACAACGATATCGACCAGCCTTTCGTGATCGGCGCGCTTTACAACGGGCACGGCGAAGCCGGCATCGCGCCCACGCCGGGCGGCAAATCGATGGCCGCCACCACGTTCTTCCAGCCTTACGACGCCAGCGGTCTCTATGCGATGGGTTCCGACAGCCGGCCCAGCGCGCAGGGCAACCTTGCCGGCGGCAACAGCCCGGCGTGGCACGGCATGAGTGCCGACCCGGACGGCCACCGCAACGACGCCGCGCTGACTGGCTTCAAAAGCCAGGAACACGGCGGCAAGGGCTACAGCCAGCTGGTGTTCGACGACACCGATGACCAGCTGCGCACGCAACTCGCCACGACGGAACAGGCCACCCAACTCAACCTCGGCCATGTGATTCACCAGCAGGACAACCGCCGCGGCAGCTTCCGCGGGCAGGGGTTCGAGCTGCGCACCGACGGTTATGCCGCGGTGCGCGGGCAAGCGGGGTTATTGCTGACGACCTATCGCGATGCCGTCACCAAGCGGGTGCTGCCGACAGGCGACAACGCTGCCGGCATCGCGCTGTTGCGACAGGCGGGCGATCTGGTCAGGACGCTGAGCGATGGCGCTACCACGCACCAGAGCCAAGCCCTCTCGACGGGGAAGGATGACGAGGCGCCGCTGGCGAAGCAGGCCAAGGCCGCAGCCGGCATGGTCGATGGGCAATCGCTCGAAGCGGCCAGGGAGGACGCGGCCAGCGGCAATACCAGCACGCCAGGCAAGGTGCCGCATCAGGGCGAGCCGATGGTCCACCTCAACGGCAGGGCTGGTGTGGCAGTTGTCGCGGGACAGGACTTGCAGATTGCCAGCGGCGAAAGCGTCGTAATGGCCAGCGGGCAGGACCACAGTATCGCCGTCGCGGGGCAGGCGCGCGTGCATGCGGGTCACGCGATTGGCGTGGCGGCGGGACTGTCTGCGGCTGGCGAAGGAAATGTCGGCCTGCAACTGACGGCGGGCCAGGACGATATCGATCTGCAGGCGCAGCATGATTTGTTGAAGCTGGCGGCGCGGGAGGATCTGACCATTGTCTCGGCCAATATGAATGTGGATTTTGCGGCCGCCAAGCGCATTCGTATTGCGACCGCCGGTGGGGCTGCCAGCACGATTGAGGGCGGCAATATCACCTTTGAATGTCCGGGGCCGATTACCTATAAGGCAGCGCAGAGGAAGTTTGAGCCAGGCGTCCGCCACGACTATCCGCTACCCATGGCGCCGGCCACTCCATGGGAGATACCCGGTTCCTTCCCATACTCCTGAGCCGCATTGCCTCATGATCATCAGCTATCCCATCATTACAATGCCGCCGACGGGCAACGCCATGGAAGAGTCGGAGGACGCCTGGCTGGCGCGGCTGCTGGCCGAATCGGACGACCCGAAGGGCGCGTATCCGGCACGCAGGATCGGCGCCACGTACTGTTGGCACGGCGGTCTGCATATCGGCGCCAATCAGGCCACGCCGGTTCGGGCCATCGCAGATGGCACCATCGTGGCCTACCGGCTGGCGCCCAGGACCGAAGCCTACGAAGGCCAGCCCTACGACACCAGTTTCGTGCTGCTGCGCCATGAGACCGAAACCGGCGCCGCCACGCCAGTGGTGTTCTATTCGCTGTACATGAACCTGGCCGCCGCTGAGCATTTGCACGGTCGTACCGACACGCTGCCGGCGTGTTACCGAACCCGTACCAGCCACGACGCGCGCATGCCGGACGATCCCAGGAAAGCCAAGGTCTACCGGCGCGACATACTCGGCTATCCGGGAAGCCAGCACCAGACCGGTCGCAGCGGCTTCCATTTCGAGATCTTCTGTACCGACGAAGCACTCGCCGGCTTTTTCCACGACAGCAGCCGCATCACGGACAAGGGCAGCGCCGATGTCTATGGCGACATGCACTTCGTTATCCCGGAAGACAAGTCATTTGTGGCGGCGCATCCGCGCTTGCCGGCGGGCAACGGGGTATGGCGGACGGCGGAAAAGGAGGGCAACCCGATGCTTCCGGCCGGCACAGCGGGGAGCAATACCGGGCAGTGCCTCTATGTCAGCGTCCGACTGGACAAGGACAAGCGCATCACCACCACACGCATACGCACAGCGCAGGGCCAGTACCGCGAAATCGGCCGGCTAGTGCAGCCAGGTTATGCGTATGCCATGCTGGCTCTGGCGGAGGCGCTGTATCCGGACAACCCAAGCGCCGGCCTGGAGTGGCTGACCTTCGGGCGCGTGCTCAGCGAAGAGCGCAGCCGCCACACCGATAATTGGCAATTGGTGCCCTATGCCCCCGGATCAGCAGGCTATATCGACCTGTCGCAGGCCGGCATCGTGCAGTTGTCTGACGCGGACTTCCCGCACTGGCTGGGCTGGAAGAAGGTGGAAGAAGGCACGATGCTGAGTCCGGGCGATGCCATCGTCGACGATCCAGCGACGCTACAGATGCTGGGCGACAACGGCGATGCGTGCAAGGCGGCGCTGCGTCATCTGGTGGTCAAGCATCCGACTGAATGGGATGTCGCTGACCTGGATGCACGCTTTGCGCGCCTGTGCAAGCCGGGCCTGCCGCTGGTTGCGGAAGATAGCTGGCAGCGGTTCAAGGAGCAGGCGCAGAAACTGGGATTCTGGCAGCACACAGGATTGCCCCGTGCGGTATGGCATTTCCATCCGCTGCAGTTCATTCATCATATGCGTCGGGCGCTGTGGCTTAGTGCCAACGAGTTAAAGCAAGCCGTACCCGCAAGAGCCTTGCGGGGTGTGGGGACCGGCGTTCCGAAGAGGATCGTCTATGAGAACGCTCGTCCATCTGCCGGCCGGCTGGTCATGCCAAATAAGAACACCTTGAATGCCTCTTGGCGCAAGTACGGCATAACGAGCCGCGCGCGGCTAGCAGCATTCTTGGGGAATTCGGTGCAAGAGACCGGCTGGCTGCGTGCCACGTCTGAGGATGAGTCGGGTGGCAAATGGTATGCCCCTTGGTACGGGCGTGGGTTTCTTCAATTAACCCACCCGGGCAACTACATCAACTATTGGAAGTTCAGAGGGCGCAGCATCGATTCCGCGGTAAGCGCGCGGCTTGCGCGGGCTCATGCAAGAGCGGATGAACTGCGCAGTAACGTGCCATTGCATAGCGTTGAAGAATCGCTGCCTTCCGCCATACGCCAATGGCGCGGGGATGTTACCGATATGACATACGATGCAGCAGACAGCGCCGGCTACTATTGGCTCAAGAACCGCGCCTACAAGGAAGCCGACGTGAACGCAGGAAGTACACGCCGAACCTTCACTATTCACCTCAGCAGCCAGCTCAAGAAGGGAGCGCTGTTCGCATTCTATGAAAACGTTCCCTTCTGGCGCGTGGCCTGCATCGTAAACCTGCCAGGGCACCTGGAACGGGAGACTCCTTCGCTGAATGGCCTTGTGGACCGGTACCATGCATATGGATATGCTCAGGTTCTGCTGTTCGACCACCCCACTTTCCCAGACGAGACCGGTGTGCTGCAATTTAAACCAGAGGACTATGAATGGAAGAAGTGAAACAGCAAGGATGGCTAGCACTGGCCAGTCGTTGGAAGGTGCTTGCATTACTGGTCCTTAGCTTGAGTGCGCAGGCGGGCGCTGACTCGCATGTGCCCAAGGGGATGCAACGCTACGTCATTCCAATTAAGGGGTGTGCGGTGGAGTTTGTGGCGAAGGCAGGTGGCCGGGTTGCCGCGGACAAAGCGGCCTCTCTCCCGGTGGGATGGTTTCATCATGAAAATTACTATCCGAAAGACCGCTATTCCCGGTCACTGTCTATTTCGCTCAGCTGCCATGCCGGCAATGCGAGAGACCTATGCCCACAGCTACTGGCTGATTATAGAAATCTCGACAAATTGCAAGCACGTGATATCCAGCTTCGCCGTCTGACCAGGTTGAACCCCCGCTACTATGGGGAGGCGTACATAGCATCCGATAGTGGCGTTCCGACCCCACGCAGGCGCGATCTGGACCTTTGTATGGGGAATGAAACGAAGGCGATTCTTACCGAGAACGGCGGCATCAACTTACGCTATGACCCCCGGGAGATTGTAGAAACGCGTGGCAAGCCCGTCCTGAAGCAGTCGGAGCACGCACTGCCAGACGTGCTCGCCATCATCCGGTCGATTCGCTTCGTACCCGATCCAACACCCAAACAAGACAGTCGGTAGGCCAGGGAATGCACGAGATAGCCCCAAATGCTGACCGTGCATTGATGCGACGGCGGATAGCGTTTGGCATCCTTGCTGTCAGCCTGAATGCGCAAGTCGAGGCACAAGCCCATGATGCGTCTATCCCCAAAGGAATGCGGCGCTACGTAATCCCGATCAAGGGTTGCGCAGTGGAGTTCATAGCAAAGGTCGGAGGCTACACTGACATCATTAGGTCTGGTCCTTTAGCATCAGGATATTTCCAACACGGCAATTACTATCCCAAGGATCGGTACTCACGTGCGATGTCCTTCTCCATCAGTTGCCAGTATGGCAATGCGCACGAGTTGTGCCCGCGAGAAATGAGCGAACGCCGGGAGTCTGACCCGATGATGATCCGGGATACTCAACAGCGTGACCTCACCAGCCTTAACCCGCGGTATTACTCCGATGCCGCCATTGCCACTGCAACAGCTGTAGCGACACCGCGCAGCCGTGACCTCCATTTTTGTCTAGGCGACGAAACGCGTACGATCGTGACGATGAATGGTGGCATCGTCGTTGGATTCGACCCGCGCGAGATCACCGAAACGCGCGGAAAGCCGATCTTGAAGCGCTCGGAGCGCGCACTGCCAGACGTGCTAGCCATCATCCGGTCGATGCGGTTCGTACCTGATCCAGCACCCAAACAAGACAGCCGGTAGGGATGGGAATGCATGAGATAGCGCGAAAAGGTCGCAGTGCATTGGCGCGGCGGTGGATAGCGTTTGGCATCCTTACTGTCGGTCTGGCGGCGAAAGTCAGAGCGCAAGACCACGATGCGTCTGTCCCGAAAGAGATGCAGCGCTACGTGATCCCAATGAAAGGTTGCACGGTGGCGTTCTTGGCCAAAGGCGGCGGAATGGCAAGGATCGATGAAACGGCCTCAACGCCCGATAGGCTGGTTTCATCACGACAACTACTTCCCCAAGAGCCGCTACACGCGTCGGATGGCTTTCTCGATCAGCTGCCATGCCGGGGATGCGAAAGAGATATGTCCGAAGCTAATGAGAGCATACCGCGGCGTTGATAAGGACCATGCCATGGATATTCAATTCAGACGACTTGCCGATCTGCACCCAAGCTACTACAGCGAAGCGTACATAGAGACATGGAGCGCGACTGCACCGCCACGTCCTCGGACATTGGGTTTTTGCATGGGTGACGAGCGGCGCGCGGTTATGAGTGAGAACGGCGACGTGCTATTAGGCTACGACCCGCGCGAACTCACCGAAACGCGCGGAAAGCCGATCTTAAAACGCTCGGAACACGCACTGCCCGATGTGCTAGCCATCATCCGGTCGATGCGGTTCGTACCTGATCCTGCACCCAAACAAGACAGCCGGTAGGCATGGGAATGCATTGAGATGGCACCAAAAGATCGCAGTGCATTGGCGCGACGGAGGATAGCGTTTGGTGTCCTAGCCGTCAGCCTGAATGCGCAAGTCGCGGCACAAGACCATGATGCGTCGGCCCAAAAATGGACCCGGCGCTATGTAATCCCGATCAAGGATTGTGCGGTGGAGTTCAGCGCAAAAGCGGGGGGCTACACTGACATCGTCAGGTCCGGTCCTTTAGCATCGGGATATTTCCAACACGACAATTATTATCCCAAGGGTCGGCTATCACGTGAGATGTCCTTTTCGATCAGTTGCCACCCTGGAAGCGCGAGGGAGATATGCACCAAGCTAATGGAAGCATACCGTGGCGTTGAAAAAGGCTATGCCCAGGATGTACAACTCCGACGCCTTGGCGATCTAAACCCGCACTACTACAGCGAAGCGTACATCCAGACATGGAGCGCCGTAGCGCCACCTCGTCCTCGGACATTGAGTTTTTGCATGGGTGATGAACATCGTGCAGTGATGACTCAGAACGGCGACTGGCTGTTGGGCTACGACCCGCGCGCGATCACCGAAACGCGCGGCAAGCCGATCTTGAAACGCTCGGAACACGCACTCCCCGACGTCCTAGCCATCATCCGCTCGATGCGGTTCATCGCCAACCCATAACACCCAAGCCACCCCCAATCGCCCCCTCAATCCACCAACCCCACCAAAGCCTCCCGCGCCTCCCGCCTCAGCTTCTCCAGATCCAGCCCCACAACCGCCCCATCACGCACCACCTGCCGCCCCCGCACCAGCACATCCCGCACCGGCGTCGGCTCTCCGGCGGCAACCGGCGCGGTGCCGATGTCATGGAACCCGTGGAACCGCAGCCCGCGGACGTCATAGATCGCCAGGTCCGCCGACTGCCCTGGCGCCAGCGTGCCGATTCCCGGCAGCCCAAGCACTTGCGCGCCACCGGCAGTGCCCCAGTGGATCACTTCCTCGACGCGCGTTTGCGCGGCGCCGCCGAGCGCGCGATGCACCAGCCAGGCAAAGTTGGCCTCATGCACCATGCTGCCCGATTCATTGGACGCCACCCCGTCGACGCCCAATGAAATCGGCACGCCCGCGTCCGCCATCGCCCTGACCGGCGCGATGCCGCTGCCCAACCGCGCATTGCTGACGGGGCAATGCGCCATGCCGGTATTGGTCACGGCCAGCATGCGGATCTCTTCCGGGTTGACGGTGACGAGGTGCGCGAACCAGACATCGGGGCCCAGCCAGTCGTGGTCGGCGACGAACTGCACTGGCGTGCACTGGTACTTCTCGCGGCAGAACTTTACGTAGTTGTCGGTCTCGGACAGGTGCGAATGCAGCCGCAGGTCCATGCCGCGGCCAAAGGCGGCGAGTTCGCGCAGCAGCGCGGGCGGCAGCGAGAAGGTGGGGGTTGTCGGTGCCACCACCACGCGGCGCAGGCCGTCGGGGGCGGCGTCGTGGTAGCGGGTTTTCAGCCGTTCGATATCGGCCAGCATTTCGTCCAGCGTCTCGGGCACCAGTGCGGTGGCGCGCATGCCGGGATGGTCGGCGGCGGACTGGATCGCGCCGCCGCGGCACAGCACCAGGCGCATGCCCAGTTCCTCCGCAACCTCGAACAGCACGTCGCCGGTTTCCGCGCCGTGGCCGTGGTGATACAGGTAGTGGTGGTCGGCGCAAGTGGTGGTGCCGGACAGCAGCAGCTCCGCCATGCCGAGCCGCACCGCGGTGCGGAAGATCTCTGGGCTGAAGCGTGCCAGGCGCGGGTAGGCGACGGCGGCGAGCCATTGCTCGAGCCCGACGTTCATGCCGCCGGGCACGGCCTTCAGCAGGTTCTGGAACAGGTGGTGGTGGGTGTTGACCCAGCCCGGGTAGACCACGCAGCCGCTGGCGTCGAGCACGGCTTCGCCGTCGTGGCGTGGCAGGCTGGGGCCGATCTCGGCGATGCGGCCGTCGCGAATGCGGATGTCGGCGGCGCCGGCGCGTGCGGCAGTGCCGGCGCGGCCGGTCATCACGGCGGCGGCATTGCGGATCAGCAGGGCGCCGGCCGGCGCGGTGGTGGCGTTAGTGTTGGCGTTGGTGTTGATGTTCTGCACCATGTTTTCAGACCCCTTGGACGTTGTCGGCGCTGGCGGGCAGCTCGTCGGCTTCACGGGCTGGCAGGCCGTTGAGAATCAGGTTGAGGACCACGGAAACCACGCAGGCGATGATCACGCTGCTGTGGACAAAGGGCTGCAGGAAGCCGGGCAGCTTCTCCAGCATGCCGGGCAGCATCACCGGCATCATCGCGCAGCCGAGCGTGATGGAGACGATGGAGAGATTGTTGGGATTGCGCTCGTATTCCACCTCGCCCAGCGTCTTGATGCCGGCGGCGACGACCACGCCGAACATCACCATGGTGGCACCGCCAAGCGCCGCGGCGGGAATCGATGCAAACAGCGCGCCGATCTTCGGTACCAGCGCCACCGCGCACAGCATCACGCCGCAGGTGGCGACCACCCAGCGGCTGCGCACGCCGGTGACGATCACCAGCCCCACGTTCTCCATGAAGGCGATATACGGGAACGCCGCGAACATGCCGCCGATGGCGCTGGCCAGGCCGTTGGCGCGCAGGCCGCGGGTGGCGTCGCGCTCGGTCAGCGGGCGCTTGACGATGTCGCCGACGGCGATGAACAGGCCCATCGATTCCACCATCTGCACCACCATCACGATCACCATGGTGGTGATGGCGCCGATATTGAAGGTGGGCATGCCGAACGCGAACGGCGTCACCATGGTGAACCACGGCGCGCGCGCGACTTCATCGAAGCTGCCCATGCCCAGCATCCACGCCACCGCGCCGCCGACCAGCAGGCCGATCACCACGGACAGGTTGCGTACCAGTTCGCCGCCGTGCCGGTTGATCAGCAGGATCAGCGCGACTACGCCGAAGGCGACCAGGAAAAAGATGGGCGCGCCGAAATCCGGCGCGCCCCTTCCGCCTCCAAACCAGTGAAACGAAACCGGGAACAGCGACAGGCCCACCGCGGTGATGGTGCAGCCGCTCACCACCGGCGGGAAGAAGCGCTTGAGCTTGCCGATCACGGGCGCCAGCAGCATCGCGATCACGCCCGCGGCGATGATCGCGCCGCAGACGCCGTTGAAGCCCAGCGTGGGGTCGGTGCCGATGGCGATGACCGGGCCCACCGAGCTGAACGCCACGCCCTGCATCAGCGGCAGGCGCACGCCGAACTTCCAGAAGCCCACGGTCTGCAGCAGCGTGGCGATGCCGGAGGTGAACAGCGCGGTGCTGATCAGCATGGTGGTTTGCGCCGGCGTCATCTTGAGCGCGCCGGCAACGATCATCGGCACCGCGATGGCGCCGAGGTAACTGACCAGCATGTGCTGGAAGCCGAGCGACGCCATGGCGCGTGCCGGCAGGATCTGGTCGACGGGGTGAACCGCTGCTTGCATGATGTTGTCTCCTGCCGCGTGCTGGGGAAAGTGCGCCATGCCGGCGGCGGCTGGCCCGGTCTGTGGATGCCGGGCTCGGTCCGTCACGGTGCCATGCGCGGCGCATGGCCCACGCATGCCTTGCACAGTAGTGATGCGCGGCATGCCGTCATAGCGTTATTGCGAAGGCCCTGGCACCGGGCCGCAATCGCGCTTGCAAAATGCGCGCCGGGGGGGCAGGGGTTTCCCTTGGGTTGCGTGAGGGGGGCGGGGGTCATACGATGGATGGACGTGTTTCGTGGCGAGGGCGTGCCGCTCGCTGCTGGTTTGCTCCCCTCTCCCGCTTGCGGGAGAGGGGCAGGGGGTGAGGGCAGGCGCCGGCATACCGACGGGGTGAACTTCGTCGACGCTCTGGCCCTCACCCCCACCCCTCTCCCGCGCGCGGGAAAGGGTGCGTCCACCGCGGCCGTCTGCAGTGCCATGCGTCTCGGTAGGCAAGCGTTTGTGTTCCCCAACTTTCCGTCGCCATCGCCTATGCCACCCACCGCAGCATGGTCCGCCGCCTCCCGCTCGCCCTTCAGCCGCGGTGGCGACCTCGACCGCATCCAGTCGCTGTCCGGCCGCGTGTTCGGCCCCACGCGGCTGCGCGCGGCGGAGGCGGATGCGGCGCTCGATGCGCGCATCGATACCAGCACCATCGGCCGGCTGACGCTGGTGACGATCGCCTACAACCAGGCGGTGCAGATCGAGCCGCAGCCGAACAAGGACGAGTTCGTGATCCAGACCGTGCTGGCCGGTACCTGCCGCGTGGAAACGCCGCGTGGCGCGATGCTGATGCCGCCGGGCGCCACCTTCGTGTTCTCGCCGACGGTGCCGGCCACGCTGTCGCTGGACCCGGGCTGCGAGCGCTTCAGCGTGGTGATCCGGCGCCAGCTGATCGAAGAGGCGTTCCGCCAGCAGTTCAGCTTCGAGCCGCCGGCGCCGATCGAATTCGACATGCAGCCGGTGGCCGACGATGGCCGTGCGGAACGCTGGCAGGCGCTGGTCAGCTACCTGCGCGCGGAAACGCGCGTGCGGCGTGAAGGCAGCGGCGTGCCGGCGGTGGATGCCAG
>NZ_LT976853.1:3298631-3325933 GCF_900249755.1 Cupriavidus taiwanensis | reverse complement strand
ATGCCAGCATCGAACGCATCGTGCTGTCGACGCTGCTGCTCGACCGCTTTGCCGCGGACGGCAATATGCTGCCGCGCCGCTTCGAGGCGGTGCTGCCGGACTGCGTGCGCCACGCCATTGC
The DNA here is from genome assembly GCF_900249755.1 of Cupriavidus taiwanensis. Classification (NCBI taxonomy): domain Bacteria; kingdom Pseudomonadati; phylum Pseudomonadota; class Betaproteobacteria; order Burkholderiales; family Burkholderiaceae; genus Cupriavidus; species Cupriavidus taiwanensis. The sequence continues at coordinate 3,325,812 of NZ_LT976853.1, read as the reverse complement.
CTACCTGCGCGCCAACCTGGACCAGCCGCTGACGCTGGAGCAGATCGCCGCGCATTGCGGCGTGTCGGCGCGCACGCTGCAGCTGGGCTTTCGCAAGAGCAAGAACACCACGCCGATGGAGTACCTGCGGCTGCTGCGGCTGCATGGCGCGCGTGCCGACCTGCAACGGGCGCGGCGACAGAAGGGCATGGTGGGCGCGATTGCGCTGCGGCACGGCTTTACCCACCTGAGCCTGTTCTCGCGCGAGTACCGGCGCGAGTTTGGCGAACTGCCGTCGCAGACGTTGCGCGCGGCAGCGCAGCAGGACGACTGACGGCAACCCGGTCAGCCCCTGCTGCGGGTCAGCACGGAATCAGGCTGCCTGGGCCACGGGCAGGCACACCTTCAGCAGCGTCTGCAGCCGCTGCCTGTCGAGGTTGCGGCCGATGAACACGAACTTGCTTTGCGCGGGTTCCGCGCCCCACGCTTCGGCGGGATGGAAGTCCATCAGCCGGTGCACCGCCTGTAGCACGTAGCGGCGGTCATCGCCCTCCACCGCGACGATGCCCTTCATCCGGAACACATCGTCGCCCTGCGCGGCCAGCAGTGCCTTCAGGCCGTGCTCCAGCCGCTGGCGGTCGAACGGCTGGTCGAACACCAGCGATACGGAAGTGACCGACGGATCGTGGCGGTGGCCGTGCGCGTCGTCATCGTGCGCGTGGTCGCAGTGCTCGTCGCAGACGTGGTCGTGATGGTCATGGTCGTGCGCGTGATCGTGATGGTCATCGTGCGCGTCGGCCGGGATGGTGCCCGTCGTGAAGCCGCCGATGCCGAGGATCTTGCCCAGGTCCACCTGCGCGAAGTTGGAGCGCAGGATCTGCGCGCCTTCGTTCAGCCGGTGGATGCGTGCCTCCAGCCGGTCGAGCTGCGCGGCGTCGACCAGGTCGGTCTTGTTGAGGATCACGCGGTCCGCCGCCACGATCTGGTCGACCGCCTGGTTGTCGAAGCCGGTCAGCTGCGGGTCGTCGAGGTGGCTCTCGATATGCACCGCGTCCACCAGCGTCAGGATGCCGTCCAGCGTGACCTGCCTGGCGACTTCGTTGTCCATGAAGAAGGTGGCCGCCACCGGCGTGGGGTCGGCCAGGCCGCTGGTCTCAACCAGGATATGGTCGAAGCGCTCGGGCTGCTCCAGCAGCTTCTGCAGGATGCGCACCAGGTCCGTGCGCACGTCGACCACGCAGCAGATGCAGCCGTTGGTCATCTGGTAGATCTCTTCGTCCGAGGTCATCACCAGGTCAGAATCGACATCGACCTCGCCGAACTCGTTCTCGATCACGGCGATGCGGTGGCCGTGCTTCTGCGTCAGGATGTGGTTGAGCAGCGTCGTCTTGCCCGAGCCAAGGAAGCCGGTAAGGATGGTGACCGGGACGGGCGGCTGTTGTGCGACGGCAGGTGCGTTCATGTTGTCTCCTGGTTTCTACCGGTTGGGTACTGCGTTCCCCGCTGTCGCGAGGCGAAAACTGTCTTGTCAGGCGGTGGCGACGTTGGGGCGCAAGCCTTGCCAGCGTGTCACCAGCCCGTCGTGCGGCACGTCGAACAGGTCCAGCACGCGCCCCACGGTGTGGTTGACGATGTCGTCCACCGACTGCGGATGCGTGTAGAACGCCGGCACCGGCGGCAGCACGATCGCGCCCATCTCGGTCACCGTGGTCATGTTGCGCAGGTGCACCAGGTGGAAGGGCGTCTCGCGCGCCAGCAGCACCAGCCGGCGGCGCTCCTTGAGCATCACGTCGGCGGCGCGCGTGACCAGGTTGTCGGCCAGCCCGGTGGCGATGGCGGCCAGCGTGCGCATCGAGCACGGCGCCACCACCATGCCGTCGCAGCGGAACGAGCCGCTGGCGATGGTCGCGCCGATATCGCGCACGTTGTGCACCACGCTGGCCATGGCCTCGATCTGCGGGCGCTGCAGGCCCAGCTCGTGGTGCGCGGTCAGCAGGCCGGACGGCGAGCAGACCAGGTGGGTCTCCCAGCCGTCCAGCGCCGCCAGTGCCTGCAGCACGCGCACGCCGTAGACCGCGCCGCTGGCGCCGGTGATGGCGACCACCAGCCGTTGCTTGCGGGTCATGAGGCGGCGCCTTCCTGCGCGGCTTTCTCCGCCAGTGCCTGCAGCACTTGCTCCGGCTTGATCGGGTAATGGCGGAAGCGCACGCCGATGGCATCGAACACCGCATTGGCAATCGCCGGCCCGATCGCGACGATCGGGTCTTCGCCCACGCCCTTGGCGCCGAACGGTCCGCCGGGATCGGGCGCGGCTTCGAGGATCACGGTGCGGATCTCCGGCATATCCATCGCGAGCGGCATCTTGTAGTCGACGAAGTTGGCGTTGAGCGAGCGGCCGGTGCGCATGTCGATCTGGTAGTCCTCATACAGCGTGTGGCCGATGCCCTGCTGGATGCCGCCTTCGATCTGGCCCGCTGCAGCCACCGGGTGGATCACCTTGCCGACGTCATGCACAGGCACCACCTGCTGCACGGTGATGAAGCCGGTTTCGGTATCGACCGCCACCTCGACGAAATGCGCCGCGAACGAATATGACTTGGTCGGGTGGTAGGTGGCGGTACCGACCAACTGCGCGGCGGGAATGCCCTTGCGCGGCATCACCGCCTCGCGCACCGTCAGCGTGGGGCCGTCGCGGTCGCGCACGGCGATCACGCCGGCGGTGAGCGTCAGCGCCTGGGGCTCGCACTCCATCAGCCTGGCGGCGCGCTCGAACAGCTGGCGCTTGATCTCGCCGGCCGCCATCTGCGCAGCCTTGCCGACCATGTAGGTGGTGTGGCTGGCAAAGGCGCCGATGTCCCAGGGCACCACGTCAGTGTCGCCATGCACGACCGATACCGCTTCGAACGGCAAGGTCAGCTCTTCCGCGACGATTTGCGCCAGCGCGGTATGCGCGCCGGTGCCCAGCCCGGCGGCGCCGGTCAGCAGTACCACCGTTCCATCCTCGTTCATCTTGATGATGGCGTTGCCCTGTTCCTTGATGCCGGGATAGGCGCTGCTGCCGTGCATCTCGCAGCCCAGGCCCCAGCCGGTGCGGACCGGGCCGCTGGTGTCGCGCGGGCGGCGCCGCAGCGCGGGCCAGTCGAGCAACGCCATGCCCTTTTCGATGCAGGCTTCCAGGCCGTACCCGATCAGCGGATGGTTGGACGGCGCGATATCGCCTTCGCGCACCGCGTTCTTCAGCTTCAGCGCGGCGGGGTCCATGCCCAGGTGCGCGGCGGCCTCGTCCAACTGCACGTCGAGCGCGTAGTAGGTCTGCACCACGCCATAGCCGCGGAACGCGCCGGCGATGGGGCTGTTGGTGTAGACGCAGCGCCCTTCGAGCAGCACGTTGTCACAGCGGTACAGCGACACCAGCGCGGCGGTGCCGACGTTGGTCACGCCAGGACCATGCGATCCGTACGCGCCCGAGTTGAACACTACCTTGGCCTGGCGCGCGGTGATGGTGCCGTCGTTGCGGAAGCCCTGCTTGAGCCAGATCCTGGCCGGATGGCGCGTGCGGCCGCCGAGGAAGGTTTCCTCGCGCGTGTACTCCATGCGCACCGGCCGGCGCGTCTCGCGCGCCAGCAGCGCGCACAGGAACTCATGCTGGAACAGGTCCTGCTTGGCGCCGAAGCCGCCGCCCATGTGGTCGACCAGCACGCGCACCTTGTGCAGCGGCAGGCCCAGCACCTCGGCCATGATGCCGCGCACCATGAACGCGGTCTGGGTGGAGATCCACACCGTCAGGTTGCCGTTGCCGTCCCAGCTGCACGTGAGCACGTTGGGCTCCATGTAGGCGGGGGTGGGGCGGCCGCCTTCGTAGATCCCTTCGAGGATGAAGTCGGCTTCGGCAAAGCCGGCTTCGACGTCGCCGCGCCGCACGATCACCGGCGGCAGCACCAGGTTGCCGCCGGGCTCGCGGTCGTGGATGCGCGGCGCGTCGGAGCGCTCGGCGTCTTCGGTGGTGAAGACGGCGGGCAGCGTTTCGTATTCGACCTCGATCAGTTCGAGCGCACGCTCGGCAATCTCCTCGCTGATCGCGGCCACCGCGGCGACGCCTTCGCCCCAGTAGCGCACCTTGTCGTCCAGGATGTACTGGTCGCAGGTCACCGAAGCGGAGCGCGGGTGCGGCGAGCCGGCGTGCAGCACGCGCGGCACGTTCTGGTGCGTCAGCACGGCCTTGACGCCGGGCAGGGCCAGCGCGCGCGACGTGTCGATGCGGCGGATTTTCGCGTGGGCGACATTGCTGCGCTTGATCTTGCCAAACAGCAGGCCGGGGAAGGGCATGTCGGCAACGTACCTGGCGTTGCCGGTGACCTTGTCGAGCAGGTCGGTGCGCTTGACGCTGTGTCCGATCACGGCGTGGGTCATCATGCCTCCTCGCTGGCGCGGGTGCGGTGTGCGCACCCGGCCGGGTCCATGGCCGCGGCGGTCTGCTCGATGGCCTCGATGATCTTGGTGTAGCCGGTGCAGCGGCAGATATTGCCGGCAATGGCAAAGCGGATCTCGTCGCGCGTGGGATGCGGGTTCTCATCCAGCAAGGCCTTGGCCATCACCACGAAGCCGGGCGTGCAGAAGCCGCACTGCGCGGCGCCGCAGCGCATGAACTGCTCCTGCAGCGGATGCACGGTATCGGGCGCGGGCTGCACGCCTTCGATGGTGGTGATGTGGCAGCCGTGCGCTTCGGGCGCCAGCACCAGGCAGGAATTCATCGGCTTGCCGTCGATGATGACGGTGCACGAGCCGCATTCGCCCACGTCGCAGCCCTTCTTGGTGCCGGTCAGGCCGGCGTCGTGGCGCAGCGCGTCGAGCAGCGTGCCGTGCGCTTCCACCGCCAGTTCGCGCGGTTCGCCGTTGATGACGAGTTCGATCATTTTTCGCATGATGCAGCCTCCAGGGCTTGTTCCAGGGCGCGGCGGGTCAGCACGCTGACCATCTGCCGCCGGTAGGCTTCGCTGGCGCGCACATCGCTGATCGGACGGGCCTCGTCCATGGCGGCGTGCGCGGCCTGCAGGACCAAGGCATCGGTGACGCGCCGGCCGCGCAGCACCTGCTCGGCACGCGCGGCGCGCACCGGGGTCGGGCCGACCGCGGCGAGCACGATGCCGACGTCGGCGCAGTGGCCGTTCTCGACCGTCAGCGATACCGCCACGCCGACCGTGGCCAGTTCCATCTGCACGCGGCGGCCATGCTTCAGATACACCTTGCCGGTGTTGGGGCGCGGCGCCGGCACGGTGATGCGGGTGACGATCTCGTCCGGCGCGATCGCGGTCTTGCCGACGCCGGTGACGAAGTCCTCCACGCGCAGCTCGCGCGAGCCGGACATGCCGTACAGGTGCACCGAGGCGCCGTCCGCCACCAGCGGCGCGATCGAATCCGCAGACGGCGACGCGCGGCATACATTGCCGACCACGGTGGCGCGATGGCGCACCTGGATCGAGGCGAAGTCCGTCACGGCTTTCGCCAGGCTGGCGTAGTGGCGCTGCACGAAGCCCGACGTCTCCACCGCGCGCGTGGTCACCAGCGCGCCGATGCGCAGGCCGTTGACGGGGTCGAACGTCAGCACGTCCATGCCCGGGATCTTCTTGATGTTGATCACCTGCTCGGGCTTGCGCACGGACTCCTTGATCTGCACCAGCAGGTCGGTGCCGCCGGCCAGCACGCTGGCCTTGCCGCCGCACCGGTGCAGCATGGCCGAGGCTTCGGCCAGCGTTGCCGGTTCGAAATATTCAAACGCTCTCATTGCTCCTCCTGGTCTGTGCCATCGGCGGCGGCCTGTCGCGAGTGGGCGTTATGGCGCGCACCGTTGAAGTCATCATGGGCGGATGGACTTCATCGGTAAAGGCCCGGAAACGGATTAATTGATCGTGTTACCCTCTGAATCAGACGCGCCGGCCAACCTGGCTAAGCAAGCGCGCACCCCGACATCCCGGAGGTAGACAACGTGCCCAACCTGAGCAACATGAACGTGTCGCTGCGCCAGCTGCGCGCGTTCATCGCCGTGGCGCAGGAGCGCCACTTCACCCGCGCAGCCGAGAAGCTGGACCTGTCGCAGTCGTCGGTCAGTGCGCTGATCCACGAGCTGGAAGGCAACCTCGGCCTGAAGCTGTTCGATCGCCACACGCGCCAGCTGCACATCACGCAGGCGGGCGCGGAGCTGCTGCCGCTGGTGAAGAAGGCGGTGGCCGATATCGACAGCGTGATCGAGAACTCCAGCGAGCTGCGCACGCTCGGGCGCGGGCGCGTGTCGATCGCGGCGTCGTCGATCCAGGCGGCGCTGATGCTGCCGCGCGTGATCCGCGAGTTCTGCGTCAGCCATCCCGGCGTGAAGGTGGAACTGCACGATGTGTCCGAGCACGAGGTGACCAAGATGGTCAGCTCGGGCGAGGTCGACTTCGGCATCGGCACCATCCCCGAGGGCCAGCCCGACCTGAGCGCGCACCGGCTGATGTCCGATGCCTTCGTCATCGTGATGCCGGCGCACCATCCGCTGCGGCGGCGCAAGACGCTGCGCTGGGAAGACGTGGCCGGGCTGCCGGTGATCGGGCCGCACAAGGGCAACCCGATCCGCGATTGCCTGGACACCGCGCTGGCCGCGCGCGGCATCACGCTGCAGCGGGTGCACGAGGTGTTCCTGCCGCTGACCATGGTGGGCATGGTCGAGGCGGGGCTGGGCATCGCGGTGATGAGCGCGGCGGTCACGCGGCTGACCGCGGCGCTGGGGCTGGCCACGGTGATGCCGACCGATCCGGTGATCCACCGCGAGATCTCGCTGCTGGTGCACGCGGACCGGTCGCTGTCGCCGCCGGCGCAGGCGTTCCGCGACCTGCTGATGCGCTATCGCGCCAAGCTCGCCGACGCGGTCTGACTACGTCATGCCGGCTCCTTCGCCAGCCCGTGGGGCTGGGGGGCCGGCGAGCGGGCGTTGAACAGCAGGTTCAGCAGTACCGCGGCCAGCGTGCCGAGCAGGATGCCGTTCTGGCAAAACTTGGCCAGCAGCTCCGGCATCTGCGCGAAGAACTTGTCCGACACCAGCGGGATCATGCCCAGCGCCACGCTGACGGCGACGATATAGGCGTTCTTCTTGTTCTCGACAAAGTCCACATGGCCGAGGATGCGCACGCCGGTGGCCGCCACCATGCCGAACATCACCAGCGCGGCGCCGCCCAGCACGTACTGCGGGATCGACGCCGCGAAGAAAGCCAGCTTGGGCAGGCAGCCCAGCACGATCAGGATGCCGCCGGCGGTGGCGCAGACCCAGCGGCTGCGCACGCCGGTGACCTGCACCAGCCCCACGTTCTGCGCGTACGAGGTGTAGGTGAAGGTGTTGAACACCGCCCCCACCAGCGCTCCGACGCCGTCGGCGCGCAGGCCGCGCGCCAGGTCCTCGGAGCCCACCGGGCGCCCCACGATCTCGCCCAGCGCCAGGAACTGCCCTACGCCCTCGATCATGATCACGATCATCACCACGCACAGCGTGACCGCGGTCATGGCGTCGAAGGTGGGCCAGCCGAAGTGGAAGGGCGTGATGAACTCGACCCAGTGCGCGTTGTGCAGGCCGTCGAAGTTGACCTTGCCCAGCGCCAGCGCGATCACGAAGCCCACCGCAATGCCGATCAGCACCGCCACGTTGCACAGGAAGCCGCGCGCAAAGGCCACCAGCGCCAGCACCGTGCACAGCACCGCGGTGGCGATGGCGATATTCACCGGCAGGCCGAAGCTGGGATTGGGCACGGGACCGGCCGCGGTGTTGATGGTCGGGTTGCCGCCCGCCGCCCAGTTGATCCCGACCCGCATCAGCGAGACCCCGATCACCAGCACCACGGTGCCGGTCACCACCGGCGGGAACCAGCGCACCATCTTGCCGACATAGGGCGCGGCGAAGTAGGTGAAGATGCCCGCCACCATCACCGCGCCGAACACCGCCGGCAGCCCCAGCGACGGATTGGAGCCGGTGGCGATGATCGGCGCGATCGCGGTGAAGGTGACGCCCATCATCACCGGCAGGCGGATACCGACCTTCCAGATGCCGATGCTCTGGATCATCGTCACCAGCCCGCAGCAGAACAGGTCGGCGGCGATCAGGAAGGCCACCTGGTCCTTGGGCAGCTTGAGCGCGCCGCCGATGATCATCGGCACGGCAATGGCGCCGGCGTACATCACCAGCACATGCTGCAGGCCAAGGGCCAGCAGGCGGGGCGGGGGCAATACTTCGTCAACGGGATGCACGGGCGTGGCCGCATGCGCAGGCTGGGTCGGGGTCATGCTTGTCTCCTTTGGTCGGTACCACGCCGGTCGCGCTCGGTTGCGTCGGTGTCGCCCGAAGGTCGCCGGCGATTCGTGTGCGGATGGTCAGTGCCATCCTTTGCATGCCCGCGCCTGTCCTGTTGTATGAAACCAGCATGCCAGCGGGGGCGGTCAGGAACAATGCTCCGGAGGGATTTATCGATCGGGTTGGTCGATGAATCGGCCGGGGGTAGGGGTGTTTCCCTAAGGGACTACCTGTAACTACCGCTTGTTTGCTCCCGTCTCCCGCGCGCGGGAGAGGGGCCGGGGGTGAGGGCCAGCGCGTGCCAGGCATGAGGCGTGCGACTTCGTGGTAACGCCCGCCCTCACCCCCGCCCCTCTCCCACTGGCGTGGGAGAGGGGAGCAAACCGGCAGGTTCTTACGGCACTGCCGCGCGAGGCCGGTCCATCCTTGCCAGCAACGCAGCAGCTCGCTCCATTGCGGCTGCATCAATACACGCCCTCACCCCATCAAAATTCGGCCCACGCGTCGCATCCAGCCCCATCCGCGACGTCGTCCCCACACCCGACGCCGACGGATCCAGCGCACTGCCGGGCAGCCCATCGACCACCACCACATCCAGGTGCGGCTGCAGGTGCGTGGCCATGGCCCACAGCACTTCCTCGTCGCGCGTGATGTCGACGTCCTCATCCACCGCGACCACCGTCTTCAGGTACGGGTCCCAGCCGAGCAGGCCCAGCATCACCTGGCGCGCCTCGCCGGGGCGGCTCTGGCGCAGCGCCACGTAGGCGTGGAAGTGCGTGCCGGAGCTGGGGTAGTGCACGGCGGTGACGCCGGGAAAGCGCTCCCGCAGCTTCTCCACCATCTCGGACTCGCGCGGGATGCGGCCCAGGTTCAGGTGCTCGGCCGAGTTGCCGCCGACCACGTCGACCAGCCATGCATCGGTGCGGCGCATCACGCTCTGCACGCGCAGCAGGTTGTTGGTCGAACGGTCCGACGAGTAGCCGGTGAACTCGCCGAACGGGCCTTCGTCGACGCGCGCCTCGGGATCGATCACGCCCTCGAGCACGATCTCGGCATGCGCCGGCACCAGGATGCCGTGGCGCGGCGTGCGTACCACTTCCAGCGGCGCGCCGAACAGGCCGCCGGCAACGTGGCGCTCGTCGACGCCGAACGGCAGCCGCGCCGCGCCGGCCAGCATGAACAGCGGGTGCGCGCCGATCACCATCGCCACCGGCAGCGGCCGGCGCAGTTCGGCGGCGCGCTGCTGCATGCGCCACAGGTGTCCGCGCGAATGCAGGCTGGTGGCGATCTCGGTAGGCGAGTGCAGCATCGAACGGTGGTAGCTGGCGTTGCCGACGCCGGTGTCCGGGTCTTCCGCGATCAGGATCGCGTTGGTGATGTAGGGGCCGCGGTCGGTGGCGAAGTGTTTGATCGCCGGGATCGTGCGCAGGTCGATGTGTTGCGTCTCAACCTGGCCGGTAACCGCGCCGCGGTCCAGCACGCGCGGCGCCACCATGCGGCGGCTGCGGGCCTGGTACTCGGCATGGATGCCGGCGGGTGGCACGCCCAGCATGCGCCCGATGCGCTCGCGCGAGGCAAAGAGGTTGGTGGCCAGCGACGTGCCCAGCCCTTCGACGTGATCGAACAGCAGGGCCGGATGGCGCCCTTGCGCGGCCAGCGCCCACACCAGCGCGGTCGGGTCCTGGTCGGCGCCGACCGGCTCGCGGATATGCAATACGTCTTCGGGAAAGGCCTCGCGGTAGGCGGACAGGAACTGGTGGAAGTCCTGCGAGGTGTCGTGGAAGGGCTGGCGCGCCGGCGTCGCCGCGGCGAAGGGCGCTGAGGGTGAGTTCATGGATCGGCTCCTGAGGTCAGGGTGGGCCAGGGCGAAGGCTGCCCCGGCGGCCGGGAATGCTCCCGGCCGCCGTGCCGTGCCTGCCTGCCGAACAGCTAGCGGCGAGCGACTACGCGTCAGCGCGTGCTGGCGTAGGTATCCTTCAGCCGCGCCAGCGCTTCTTCCTGCGTTTTGGGCGGCGCGGTGGGCTCGATGCCGACCAGCCGGGCGATGTTGTTGCCCATGTAGTCCTCCAGCCCGTCCTCGTCCAGGTCCATGCCCTGCGGCGCGGGGCCGCACAGCATTTCCAGCTCGCGCAGCCACATGCCGGGCTCGTTGGGCGGGGTGTCGGTGCCGAACACGATCTTGTCGCGCGGCAGCTGGCGCGCGAACTCGACGATGCGCGACTGGAAGCACCAGCCCGATTCGCAGTACACGTTGGGCGTGTCCATCGCCATCCAGAACGCCTCGAACGAGTAGTTGCCGCCGGTCTGGATGCCGAAATGCCCGATGATGAAATTGACCATCGGGAATTCGCGGATGATCGGGTAGAACATGGTCGGGATCGTGTACGGGCCGTCGCCGGTGTGGATCAGCACCACCACGTTGTACTTGGCGCAGACCTTCATCGCCGGGCGCAGCCAGTCGAGCGCGCGGTCGGGCCGGTAGCCGTGCATGTTGGCATGCAGCTTCAGCATCTTGAAGCCGTACTCCTTGACGTGGAATTCCAGCTCCTGCGCGCCTTCTTCCGGGCCCCAGCGCGGGTTGAAGGTGAAGTTGCCGATAAAGCGGTCGGGGTACTTCTGGCAGAGCTCCGCGATATACGCCATGTAGTCGCGGATGCCTTCGCGGCCGCGGCGGTTGCCGTCGCGGTAGCCGGTGTTGCCCGGCGGCGGCTGGATAAAGCCCATGTCGATGCGGCGCGGCTTGCCGTTGATCATGTAGGGGCCGTCCATCATCTTGAGCATGCGCTCGCCGTTGAAGGGCTCGCCGGTGTGGCGCCAGGCTTCGTCGACGAGGTTGGTCGGGTGCAGGTGGGTGTCGATAATCATGTCGGGTGCTCCGGAGTCCGTTGTCGTGGGCGCTGGGCTTAAGCGGCCAGGCGCGCCTTCGCTTCTTCCAGCGTGCGCGGCACCGGCGTCGGCTCCAGGCCGATCATCCGGGCGACGTTGTTGCCGAGGTAGTCCTCGAGCGTGTCTTCATCCAGGTTCAGGCCCTGCGGCGGCTCGAAGCACAGCACTTCCAGCAGGCGCAGCCACATGCCGGGCTCGTTGGGCGGGGTGTCGGAACCGAACAGGATCTTGTGCCTGGGCAGCACCTTGGCGAACTCGACGATGCGCGACTGCAGGCACCAGCCCGATTCGCAGTACACGTTGGGCATGTCCATGGCCATCTGGAACGGCTCGAAGCAGTACACGCCGCCGGTCTGCACGCCGAAGTGGGCCATGATGAAGTTCACCGTCGGGAACTCCTTCATCATCGGCACCCATTCGGTCGGGATGCTGTAAGGGCCGTCGCCGGTATGCAGCTTGACCAGCACGCCCAGCTCGGCGCACTTCTGCAGCGCCGGGCGCAGCCAGTCCAGCGCGCGGTCCGGCCGGTAGGCGTGCATGTTGGCCTGGAACTGGACCATCTTGAAGCCCAGCTTCTTCACGTAGTGCTCGATCGCGTTGACGCCGTTCTGCACGCCGCAGCGCGGGTTGTAGACGAAGCAGCCGATAAAGCGGTCGGGGTACTTCTGCACCATCTCGACCGTGTACGCCATGTACGCGTCGATCGATTCGCTGCCCGACTTCACGCCGTCGGTGTAGGTGTAGATGGTGTTGCCCTGCGGCGGCTGGATAAAGGCCTTGTCGATGCGGCGCGGCTTGCCGTTGATGGTGAATGGGCCGTCCATCATCTGGATCAGGCGCTCGCCGGTGAACGGGTCGCCGTCGTGGCGCCAGGCCAGGTCCACCAGGTTCGTCGGATAACAGCTGGTGTCGATGATCATGGGAGATCCCCTAACAATGACTAGGTTAGACACGCATGCGGCGGGCGCGCGCGAACAACGCCGCGGGGCCGGCCTTGCATGCTGCGATCGGGAGTCTTTGTCAGGGGAAGCTGTTGGAACACTGCGCCACCGACGAAACACTCCGTCAGTGAGCAATCTCCAGTTGAACCTCGCGGCATTGCACCGCTGCTGTCCAATCGACCGCTTCTACCCACGCGCTCTTTATACATAGCGCCCCGGCATGGGTCAAGCGCATCATGTGTTGCGCCGCACGAACAGTGGGGCCGGCCTGCATTCCTGACCAGGCCGTGGATCCGCTACATTGCGGGGACCGCAGCGTCAGGCCCGGCCGCCGCGGCACATCGACAACAGGGCCGATCGCTTTGAACGGGGTTCATCACAGGGAAGGGGGAAAGAACATATGCATGGCAACGATGCGAAGAAGGCAGTAGCGATGCTGTCGGTCGCGCTGAGCCTGGCACTGGGCGGCTGCGGCGGCGATGGCGGACAGACCGAAATGGTGTCGCCGACAGCCGCGGCCACGACGCGATACGCGGTCACCGCCACTACCACCAGCGCCACCACGCGCTGGGCGCCGGCGCTCACCGATACCTGGCAGATCCAGCTGACCGGCAAGCTCAACACCAGCTACGCGGTGACCGCCTATGACTTCGACCTGTTCGATACGCCGCAGGCCACCATCGACGCGCTCAAGGCGCAGGGCCGGCGCGTGATCTGCTATTTCTCGGCGGGCAGTTCCGAGGACTGGCGTCCGGACTTCAACCAGTTCGCCGAGGCCGACCAGGGCGCCGCGCTGTCGGGCTGGGCCGGCGAGCGCTGGCTCGATACGCGCTCGGCCAACGTGCGCCGCATCATGCAGGCGCGCATGGACCTGGCGGTCAGCAAGGGCTGCGATGCGGTCGATCCGGACAATGTCGACGGCTATAGCAACAGCACCGGCCTGCCGCTGACGGCCGAGACCCAGCTCGACTACAACCGCTTCCTGGCGGCCGAGGCGCATGCGCGCGGGCTGGCGGTGGGACTGAAGAACGACGTGGAGCAGGTGGCCGAGCTGGCGGCGAGCTTCGACTTCGCCATCAACGAGCAGTGCTTCCAGTACCGCGAGTGCGGCGCCTATACCGCGTTCACGGGACAGGGCAAGCCGGTGTTCCAGATCGAATACGCCACCAAGTACCGGGACGCGGCCACGCGCGCCGGGCTGTGCGCCAAGGCGCAGGCGGCCAACCTGCGCACGCTGGTGCTGCCCAGGACGCTGAACGGTTCGTTCCGCTACGCCTGCGACGCCTGAGCGCGCGGCTCGATGCCGCTGGCGGGGGCGGCGCGTTCCAGCTCCCGCCAGGCCAGGAAGAGCCGGGTATCAAACTCAAGCTGGTGGTAGCGCGGCTCCATGTATTCGCAGAGCCGGTAGAAGGCCTTGTCGTGCTCGCTCTCCTTCAGGTGGGCGAGTTCGTGCACGACGATCATGCGCAGGAATTCCGGCGGCGCCTCCTTGAACAGCGACGCCACGCGGATCTCTTTCTTGGCCTTGAGCTTGCCGCCCTGCACGCGCGAGATCGCGGTATGCAGGCCCAGCGCGCGCTGGGCCGAATCCAGGCGCGCATCGAATCCCACCTTGTGCAGCGGCGGCGCGCTGCGCAGGTATTCCTGCTTGATGTCCGTGGTGTACTCGTACAGCGCGCGGTCGGTCTGCACGGTATGGCGCCCCGGGTAGCGGCGGGCCAGGTGGTCTCCCAGCTTGCCGGCGGCGACCAGTTCGCGCACCTGCGCCAGCACCTCGGGCGGATAGCCGCCCAGGAAGCGCATCGGGTCCTTGCCGGCGGGGCGCCAGGTCTCGTTCACCGCGGTGGCCTGCTCAGTGGTGGTGGTGATGGTGGTGCATCCAGCTGTTGTCCAGCGAATTGACGAAGGACTCGACCGCGTCCTTGTCGCCGGTGGCGTGGCGCATCATTTCGCCGCACTTGCAGAACCCCTGGTACGGGGTGATGTGCGAGCACGCCGACGTCTTCTGCAGGTACAGCGTGACGGGTTTGGTGCACTTCTTGCACTTGAACTTGAGGGTCAGGGCGGGTTTGCTCATGGCGATGGCGTGAAAATTCAGCGGAAAGTCGAACCGGGCATTGTACCGTCGGGGGCGGAATCCGGCCGGCGCGGGCTCAGCGCGCGGCGCCTGCCTGATACACTGCCGCCATTCCCGAACCACCCCCCAACACGCACCCATGGCACAGTACGTTTTCACCATGAACCGCGTGGGCAAGATCGTTCCGCCCAAGCGTCACATCCTGAAGGACATCTCGCTGTCGTTCTTCCCCGGCGCCAAGATCGGCGTGCTCGGCCTGAACGGCTCGGGCAAGTCCACGCTGCTCAAGATCATGGCCGGCCTCGACAAGGAAATCGAGGGCGAAGCCACGCCGATGCCGAACCTGAACATCGGCTACCTGCCGCAGGAGCCGCAGCTCAACCCCGAGCAGACCGTGCGCGAGTCGGTGGAAGAGGCGCTGGGCGGCGTGTTCGAGGCGCGCAAGAAGCTCGATGAGATCTACGCCGCCTACGCCGAGCCGGACGCCGACTTCGACGCGCTCGCCGCCGACCAGGCCAAGTACGAAGCGATCCTGGCCGCCAGCGACGGCAACAACGTCGAACTGCAGCTGGAAATCGCCGCCGACGCGCTGCGCCTGCCGCCGTGGGACGCGAAGATCGAGCACCTGTCCGGCGGCGAGAAGCGCCGCGTGGCGCTGTGCCGCCTGCTGCTGTCGCGCCCCGACATGCTGCTGCTCGACGAACCCACCAACCACCTCGACGCCGAATCCGTCGACTGGCTGGAGCAGTTCCTGACGCGCTTCCCCGGCACCGTGGTGGCCGTGACCCACGACCGCTACTTCCTCGACAATGCCGCCGAATGGATCCTGGAACTGGACCGCGGCCACGGCATTCCGTGGAAGGGCAACTACAGCTCGTGGCTGGACCAGAAGGAAGCGCGCCTGAAGCAGGAAGAGGCCAGCGAATCGGCGCGCCAGAAGGCGCTGCACAAGGAGCTGGAATGGGTGCGCCAGAACCCCAAGGGCCGCCAGGCCAAGTCCAAGGCGCGCCTGGCCCGCTTTGACGAGCTCAACAGCCAGGAATACCAGAAGCGCAACGAAACCCAGGAAATCTTCATCCCGGTGGGCGAGCGCCTGGGCAATGAGGTGATCGAGTTCGACAACGTCAGCAAGGGTTTCGGCGACCGCATGCTGATCGAGAACCTGAGCTTCAAGGTGCCGCCGGGCGCCATCGTCGGCATCATCGGCCCCAACGGCGCCGGCAAGTCGACGTTCTTCAAGATGCTGACCGGCAAGGAGCAGCCGGACAGCGGCGAAATCAAGATCGGGCCGACCGTGAAGATGGCCTTCGTCGACCAGAGCCGCGACGCGCTGGACGGCACCAAGACCGTGTTCGAGGAAATCTCCGGCGGCGCCGACATCCTGACCGTGGGCCGCTACGAAACGCCGTCGCGCGCCTATATCGGCCGCTTCAACTTCAAGGGCGGCGACCAGCAGAAGCAGGTCGGCACGCTGTCGGGCGGCGAACGCGGCCGCCTGCACATGGCCAAGACGCTGATCGCCGGCGGCAACGTGCTGCTGCTGGACGAACCGTCGAACGACCTCGACGTGGAAACGCTGCGCGCGCTGGAAGACGCGCTGCTCGAGTTCGCCGGCTGCGTGATGGTGATCTCGCACGACCGCTGGTTCCTGGACCGGATCGCCACGCACATCCTGGCCTTCGAGGGCGACTCGCACGTGGAGTTCTTCCCCGGCAACTACCAGGAGTACGAAGCCGACAAGAAGCGCCGGCTGGGCGAGGAAGGAGCCAAGCCGAAGCGGATCCGGTATAAGCCGATTGCGCGGTGATGGGTTGTCTGGTGTGACAAAGAACCAGGTCTGCGGGCCTGGTTTTTTTATGGCGCTGGCTGTATGTGCCGTCGAAAATTCTGAAAGGAGTCGCCAGGCCTTTGGCATTAGTTTGATGCCGGATAGGTTTGGTGGATGCGTAAATCCATCCACCTCTTCGTTCTAAAGCGGCTACCTGGACGCCACCGCAGGCGGCAGGCGTTCGAAGTCAGGCAGGACCGTGAGCATCCTTTCCCAGGGGGCGTCAAGGCTCCGTACTTCCTCTACCGCTCCGATGCCCAACTCAAGGCGCACCCAAGCTACAAGGCGGCCAAAGCTGGGAACACGGACGCGGCAATACAGCTGATTGTCGATCTGGCACCGCCGCTGGTGGCAAGGTTGCTTGATGAGGATTTTCCCCGTTCATGCATCTTCGTTGCGCCACATGCGAAAGAAGCGTCGGGCCAGAATGCCATCCCTCAAGTGCTGGCAATGTACTTGCACCATGCCCTGGACGGATCGGTCGATGAGGCCATCGTGCAGACAACAAAGGTATTCCACACCGGCGCAGACCCGATGGAGCGGCTGAATCTGCGCGCCAGCTTCTCCGGGTATGTTGTGCCAGATGGCTGCTATGTGCTGGTCGACGACGTTACTACCATGGGAGGCACGCTTGCTGAGCTTGCCAACCATATTCAATGCCACCGGGGCGGCGTGGTCGCTGCAATCGTCCTGGTGTGCGCGGGGCGCTCTGGTAGACTGGCCGCACCCGGAAAGGTTATTCGTGAACTGGAAAGGAGGTATGGCGATGAAATCCGCAAGATCTTCGGCATTGCCACCCACGCCCTCACCGCGGATGAAGCGGGTTACCTCATCGGTTTCCGTACATCTGACGAAATCCGAAATCGCCGAGCTAAGGCGGAACAAGAAACGTATCTCCGACTTGGCGCGAAAGGCATTCAGCTCGATGAATCTGAAGGGCAAGTAAAGCCCCAGGGCCGCCCACAAGCGATAAGCACGCAGAATCCGCGCTACAAGCAAAAGCCCCGACTCGACTGAGCGGGGCTTTTTGCTTCGCCGTGCCCGCGAAAAGTCTTCGTCCTTACGGCAGTTTCCTAGCCGGCGCGCACCAACCGCACCCGCGTAATCTCCGACGGCGCCCCGAACCGCTTCGGCGGCCCCCAATACCCGGTGCCACGGCTGATATAAACCCACAGCGAACCATGCCGCACCAGCCCCGCGGTGTACGGCTGCTGCATCGGCACGAACAAGTTCCACGGCCAGAACTGGCCGCCGTGGGTATGGCCGGACAGCTGCAGGTCGAAGCCGGCTTGCGCCGCCGCGGGCGCGGTGCGGGGCTGGTGGGCCAGCAGCACGCGCACGCCGGCATCGGCGGGGGCGCCGGCGATGGCGCGCTGCGGGTCGCTGCGGTGGCTTTCGTGGAAGCGGCCGGCGGAGTAGTCGGTCACGCCGCCCAGCACCAGCGCGTGGCCGTCATGCTGCAGCACCACGTGTTCGTTCATCAGCACGCGCACGCCCAGGCGGCGCAGTTCGTCGATCCACGGCTGCGCCCCGGAGTAGTACTCGTGGTTGCCGGTGACGAAGTAGGTGCCGTGGCGTGCCTGCAGCCGGGCCAGCGGCGCGGTGTGCGCGGACAGCTCGCGCACGGTGCCGTCGACCAGGTCGCCGGTGATGGCGACGGCGTCGGCCTGCAGGCTGTTGACGCGCTCGACGATGCGCTCCAGGTAGGGCCGCTTGATGGTGGGGCCGACATGGATGTCGCTGATCTGGGCGATGGTGAAGCCGTGCAGCGCATCCGGCAGGCCGCGCACCGGCACCTCGACCTCGACCACGCGCGCCAGCCGGCGCGCGTTGACATAACCCGCCAGCGTCACCAGCAAGGCCAGCAGCGGCACCGCCACGGCGCTGCCGGCGGCCAGGCCGGGCGCGCGCCAGCCCAGCAGCTGCCCGGCCAGCCAGGCGGCGGCGAGGGCCACGTCGCGGACCAGCGTCAGCACCAGCAGCGATGAGAAGAATCCCATGGCGAGCATGCCGATCCAGGACACCAGGTCCGACCACGGCTGGCTCACGCGCCGTGCCAGCAGCCCGGCCGGCAGCAGCGCGCAGGACAGGGCCAGCCAGGCCACCGCCAGCGCCTTGACCGCCATCGGGACCGGCATCGCGGGCAGCAGGCGCAGCCCGATATAGCCGTGCAGCAGGGCGGTGACGAACGCCGCGGTCAGGATGGTGGTGCGTGGGGGCATGGGCGGCAGGCGGGATGGAGTGTTCACAGATGAGGCCACGGCGAGCGGCTTCAAGGGCGGGGGCAGTCGCGGGAGGCCATGCAAGATGCACACCCGCCGCGCCGGGCGCTGGCGGCCGATCTGTCTTTTTTCTGGCGCATCCTGAATGTTTTCAAATCGGATTGTTCGCGCTGGCGGGCTACTCTAGATTCGCGAAATACGCCGCCTGTTGTGCAGCATCCTGCTCGCGCGTGCCCGGCGCCGGCAGGCGGCGCCCTTCCGGAGAAACCCATGTCGTTTCGGATAAAGCAAACCAGCGCGCTGATCGCGGCGGCCTGGCTGGCGCTGGTCCCGCTCGCGGCGCAGCCCGCCACGCCACCCACGCCGGCCGCGGCCCCGCTGACCTGGCCGCGCAACTTCGATGCGGCCACCGACCATGTGGAGCTGTACCAGCCCCAGATCGAGGCCTGGGAGGGCAACCGCCTGTCCGGCCGCGCCGCGGTCGCGGTGGGCGAGAAGGCGGGCACGCCCACCTATGGCGTGGTCCATTTCTCGGCCATCGGCGATATCGACAAGCCCTCCGGGCTGGTGCAGCTGACCCGGATCACCATAGAAAGCGTCGAGGTCCCGACCCGCCCCGACGCCGCCGACCGCGTGCGGCAGGCGCTGGTGTCGCGGCTGCCGGCCAACGGGCTGACGGTGCCGCTGGACCAGCTGCAGGCCAGCTATGCCGTGTCGCAGCAACTGGCCAACGCCGGCCGGGTTGCGGTGCGCAATGACGCCCCGCAGATCCTCTTTGCCACCACGCCGACGCTGCTGGTGCTGGTCGATGGCGAGCCCGCCTGGCGCACCGTGCCCGGCACCTCGTACGAGCGCGCGCTGAACAGCCGCGCGCTGCTGCTGCGCGCGCCCGGCGGCGAGCTGTTCCTGAAGGCGGCCGGCTACTGGTATCGCTCGGAATCCGCCGGCGGCGCCTGGGAGGTGGTGGAGCCGGCGCCCAAGGCGCTGGAGGGCGTGGCCGGCAAGGCGGCGGCCGGCATGAAACCCGATGCGATGCTGCCCGCCGACGGCAAGCGGCCGGCCCGGGCCCCGGCCATTCTCTTTGCCACGCGGCCGACCGAGCTGGTGGTGACCAGCGGCGCGCCGCAGATGGCGCCGGTCAGCGGCGTCGGCCTACTGACCATGGCCAACGCCGATCATGCGGTCTTCGTCGATCCGGCCGCCAACCAGTATTACGTGCTGGTGTCGGGGCGCTGGTTCCGCGCGCCGATGCTGACCGGCCCGTGGCAGTACGTGCCCGGCAGCCAGCTGCCGGCGGACTTTGCCCGCATCCCGCCCACCGATCCCAAGGCCAATGTGCTGGTTTCCGTGCCCGGCACGCCGCAGGCGCGCGAGGCCGAGATCGCCGCCAGCATCCCGCAGACCGCCACGGTGTCGCGCAGCAAGGCCAGCCTGGCGGTAGCGTATGACGGCGCGCCGCGCTTCGTGCCGATTACCGGCACCTCGCTCAGCTACGCGGTCAATACCGGCACGCCGGTGATCGAGGTCGACGCCAGCCACTACTACGCGGTCGCCAACGGGGTCTGGTTCACCGCGCCGGCGCCGACCGGTCCGTGGCAGGTGGCCACCGAGGTGCCGTCGGCGATTTACACCATCCCGCCGACCTCGCCGGTGTACTACGTCACCTACGTGCGCATCTACGCCGTCACGCCGCAGACCGTGGTGGTGGGCTACACCCCCGGCTATATGGGCGTGGTGGTGAGCGCCGACGGCACGGTGGTCTACGGCACCGGCTATGTCTATCCCCCGTACGTGGGCACGGTCTACTACGGCTATCCGGTCACCTACGGCTACGGCGCGGGCTTCGGCATCGGCCTGGCCGAGGGCTTCGCCTTCGGCTTCGCCGCGGGCGCGTTCTGGGGCGCGGCCTCGCCGTACTGGGGCCCGTACTGGTGGGGCGGCCCGTACAACTGGAACTACGTCAACGTGAACCAGGCCAACTTCTACGGCCGCTGGGGCCAGGGCACGGTCACTCACGCGCAGGGCTGGAACGCCTGGACCGGCACCGAATGGCGCGGTACCGCGGCCGCCGGCTACAACCCGGCCACCGGCGCGCGCTACCAGGGCAGCCGCGGCGCCGCGTTCAATCCGTATTCCGGCAACTACGCGGCCGGCCGCCAGGGCAGCTTCGCCAACCCGTCGACCGGGCGCGAGGGCGCGGCGCGCGGCGGCGTGGCGGGCAACACCTACACCGGCAACTATGCGGCGGGGCGTCAGGCGGCGGGCTACGACGCGCAGACCGGCCGCGTCGGCGCGGCCGAGGCCGGCATTGCCGGCAATACGCAGACCGGCCAGCACACCGCCGGCAGCCGCGGCTTTGTCGCCAACCCGGGCAAGGACAACGCGGTGGTATGGAACAACGGCAATGTGTATGCCGGGCACGACGGCTCGGTGTACCAGCACACCGACAACGGCTGGCAGAAGCACACCCCCGGCGGGTGGGAGCCGGTGCAGCCGGGCAACGACGCCACCGCCCGGCTGGAGCCGCAGCGCCAGGCGCGCGAGATCGGCCAGCAGCGCCTGCAGGGCATGGCGGGTGCATGGCAGGGACGGGGCGCCGGCGGCGGCTTTGGCGGCCGCGCGGGAGGCTTCCGCGGGGGCGGTTTCCATGGCGGTTTTCGCCGCTGAGGAGGCGGCGGCAGGGCGCTGACGGGGTGCGCTCGAAAGCAGTAAAGACGTCGACGAAAGAATTGAATTGGCGCTTGCCGGGCCCGGCCTTACCCTGCCGGGAGAGACGGGAGCGCGGCCGGCGGACCGGCGCGGCGGAACGTGGCCAACCCGGTGTCCGCACGCAGCCATCGCATGCAAAACCATGACCGGAGGGGGAACCCGTGAATATTGCATTCCATTGGCGCGGCGCGCTGTGGCTCGCCTGCGCGATGACGCTGGCCGCCTGCGGCAAGGACAAGCCGGCAGCGCACGTGCCGCCGGCGCAGGAAGTCAGCGTGATGACCGTGGCGCCGCGCGACGTGCCCATCGTCTACGACTTCGTCGGCCAGACCCAGAGCTCGCAGCAGGTCGAGATCCGGGCCCGCGTCAATGGCTTTCTTGACCAGCGCGTCTATACCGAGGGCGCGGTGGTCAAGGCCGGCCAGACCATGTTCCTGATGGACCCGAAGCCGTTCGCCGCGGCGCTCGATGCGGCCAACGCCGAACTGGCGCAGCAGATGGCGCGGCTCAAGACCGCCAATGCCGACCTGGCGCGGGTGCGCCCGCTGGCCGAGCGCAATGCGCTGAGCCAGCGCGACCTGGACGACGCGACCGGCAAGCAGCAGGCCGCCGCGGCGGCGGTCGAGGCGGCCCGGGCCAATGTCACCAACGCCAGGCTCAACCTGGGCTACACCACCATCAAGTCGCCGGTCACCGGCGTGTCCAGCTTTGCCAAGAAGCAGGCCGGCAGCTATATCGATGCGTCCAGCAGCCTGCTGACCTACGTCGCCAAGCTCGACCCGATGTGGGTCAACTTCAGCCTGTCCGAGAACGAGGTGTTGTCGGCGCGCACCGGCCAGGCGTCGGGCGGACTCAGGTTCCCCGCGCAGGGCGCGTTTGACGTGGTGATCGTGCTGGCCGACGGCAGCCAGTTCCCGCATCACGGCAAGATCACCTTTGCCGATGCCGCCTTCAGCGCGGAAACCGGCACCTACATGATCCGCGCCGAGGTTGCCAACCCCGAAGGCACGCTGCGGCCCGGCCAGTTCGTGCGCGTGAAGCTGCACGGCGCCGAGCGCACCAAGGCGATCGCGGTGCCGCAGGAGGCCATCATCCAGGGCCCGCGCGGCCAGCAGGTGTGGGTGGTCGGCCCCGACAACAAGGCCCAGCAGCGCGTGGTGGAAGCCGGCCAGTGGAGCGGCGACAACTGGATCGTCAGCACCGGCCTGAAGGCCGGCGAGCGCGTGGTGGTCAGCGGCACGCTGCGGCTCGCGCCGGGGGTTCCGGTGCGGCCGGTGGAAGCCGCCGCGGCGCGGCCCGGTCCAGCTGCCGCCGCCGGCGCATCCGGCGCGGCCGCGGCGCCGCCACCCCAGCCCCAGGCCGCCGCCGGCGCCGGGGGCAAGCCATGAAGCTCTCCCACTTCTTTATCGACCGGCCGATCTTCGCCTCGGTGCTGTCCATCATCATCGTGGTGGGCGGCCTGGTGGCGCTGACCAGGCTGCCGATCGCCCAGTTCCCGGAAATCACGCCGCCGTCGATCACGGTCAGCACCAAGTACCCGGGCGCCAGCGCCGAGGTGGTGGCGCAGAACGTGGCCGCGCCGATCGAGCAGCAGGTCAACGGCGCCGACAACATGATGTACATGAACTCGTCCAGTTCCTCCACCGGGGACATGACGCTGAACGTGTATTTCGAGATCGGCACCGACCCGCAGCTGGCGCAGGTGGACGTGCAGAACCGGGTCAACCTGGCGCTGCCGACGCTGCCCGATGCGGTGACTGCGCAGGGCGTGTCGGTGCAGAAGCGGTCGTCGGCGTTCATGATGGTGATCGCGCTGTATTCGCCCGACAACAGCTACGACCAGACCTTTGTCGGCAACTACGCCAACATCTACGTGCTCGACGCGCTCAAGCGCATTCCCGGCGCCAACCAGGCGTCGATCTTCGGCAGCCCCGACTACGCCATGCGCATCTGGCTGCGGCCGGACCGGATGGCATCGCTCGGCATCACGGTGGAAGACGTCAAGAACGCGGTCAGCGCGCAGAACCAGCAGTATTCCGCCGGGCGCATCGGCCAGTCGCCCACCGACGGCGAGGTCAAGCTGACCTTCCCGATCGCCACCAAGGGCCGCATGACCGAGCCCGCCGAGTTCGAGAACATGATCCTGCGCGCCCAGTCGGGCGACGCCGCGCTGGTGCGGCTCAAGGACGTGGGCCGGGTCGAGCTGGGCCAGAAGGACTACTCGCTGCGCAGCCGCTACAAGGGCAAGACCGCCACGCTGATGGCGGTCTACCAGCAGCCCGGCGCCAACGCGCTGGACGTGGCCAAGCAGGTGCGCGGCACGCTGGCCGAGCTGAAGAAATCGTTCCCGCCCGGGCTGGAGTACGAGGTGGCGCTGGACACCACCGAGTTCGTGCAGGAGTCGATCGGCGAGGTGGTGCATACGCTGCGCGACGCGGTGATCCTGGTGATCCTGGTGGTGTACCTGTTCCTGCAGAGCTTCCGCGCCACGCTGGTGCCGATTCTGGCGGTGCCGGTATCGATCATCGGCGCCTTTGTCGGCATGAGCATGTTCGGCTTCTCGGTCAACATGCTGACGCTGTTCGGGATGGTGCTGGCGATCGGCATCGTGGTCGACGACGCGATCGTGGTGATCGAGAACGTCGAGCGCAACATGACCGAGTTCAACCTGCCGCCCAAGGAGGCGGCCAAGCGCGCCATGGACGAGGTCAGCGGGCCGGTGGTGGCGATCGTGCTGGTGCTGCTGGCGGTGTTTATCCCGGTGGCGTTCCTGTCGGGCATCACCGGGCAGCTGTACAAGCAGTTCGCCGTGACGCTGGCGGTGTCGGTGGTGCTGTCCGGCGTGGTGGCGCTGACGCTGTCGCCGGCGCTGGCGGCAATCCTGCTCAAGCCCGGCGAGCAGAAGAAGAACCGCTTCTTCCGCTGGTTCAACGCCAGGTTCGATCGCCTGATCGAGCGCTATGACGCCGCCAACCAGGCGGTGATCCGGCGCACGGTGGTGTCGCTGGGCGTGATCGTGGCGATGCTGGCGGCGATCGGGCTGATGTTCGCGCGCATCCCGTCGTCGTTCCTGCCGGTGGAGGACCAGGGCTACCTGCTGGGCGCGGTGATCATGCCCGATGCCGCCAGCCTGGACCGCACCCAGGCGCTGTCCGGCCGCGCCGAGGACTGGTTCGCCAAGCAACCGGGCGTGGCCGCGGTGGCGGCGCCGACCGGCTTCAGCCTGATCGATTCGCAGAACAAGTCCAACGCGGGCACGCTGTTCGTCTCGCTCAAGGGCTTCAAGGACCGCGGCGACGGCGAAAGCGCGGCCGACCTGATCGCCAACGCCAAGAAGGAGTTTTCCACCTACAAGGAAGGCGTGGTGATCCCGATCAATCCGCCCTCCATCCCAGGCCTGGGCACCACCGGCGGCTTCGAGTTCTGGCTGCAGAGCACCGGCGACGGCACCTACCAGCAGCTCGAGGCCAAGGTGCGCGCCTTTATCGCCAAGGCGCATGAGCGGCCCGAGCTGACCGGCGTGAACTCCACCATCAACACGCGCTCGCGCCAGCTGATGGTGGAGGTGGACCGCGAGCGCTCCGAGACCCAGGGCGTGCCGGTGGAGCAGGTCTACTCTGCGCTGCAGACCATGTTCGGTTCGCTCTACGTCAGCCAGTTCCCGAAGAACAGCCGGCTGTTCCAGGTGATCCTGCAGGCCGAGCCCGACTACCGCTCGCGCCCCGACGATATCGACAAGGTCTACGTGCGCAACCGCAACGGCGAGATGGTGCCGATCAAGGCGGTGACCACGGTCAAGTACGTGCCCGGGGCCGACATCGTCACGCGCTTCAACAACTTCCCCGCCGCCAAGATCATGGGCGACGCCGCGCCGGGCTACAGCTCGGGCCAGGCGCTGCAGGCGATGGAAGACATCGCCAGCGAGGTGCTGGGCGAGGGCTACGGCTTCTCCTGGAGCGGCCAGGCGTACGAGGAAAAGACCTCGGGCTCGACCGCGGTCTATGTGTTCGCCTTTGCCTTGCTGATGGTGTTCCTGATCCTGGCGGCGCAATACGAGAAGTGGTCATTGCCGATCGGCGTGCTGCTGGCGGTGCCGTTCGCGCTGTTCGGCGCGCTGCTGGCGATCCTGCTGCGCGGCATGCAGAACGACGTGTACTTCCAGATCGGCCTGACGGTGCTGATCGCGCTGGCGGCCAAGAACGCCATCCTGATCTTCGAGTTCGCGGTGGAGATGCGCCACAAGGAAGGCCTGAGCGCCTACGACGCCGCGCTGCACGCGGCCCGGCTGCGGCTGCGGCCGATCATCATGACCTCGCTGGCGTTTATCCTGGGCTGCGTGCCGCTGGCCATCGCCAGCGGCGCCTCGGCGGCGAGCCGGCAGTCCCTCGGCACCGGCGTGATCGGCGGCATGTTGGGCGCCACGGTGATCGCGCTGTTCTTTATCCCGCTGTTCTTCTGGGGGCTGGAGACGATGTCCGAGCGCAAGCCCAAGGCCAAGGGGGCCGCGCCGACCACACCCGCAGCATCGACCACGCCGCCGACCCCGCCGGCAGGAGAGCCGTCATGAGCGCGCGCCGCAAGCTTGCCGGCGCCTGCCTGGCCGCGCTGCTGGGCGGCTGCGCCATCGGCCCCAACTACCAGCGCCCGCAGACCCCGGACCCCGCCCAGTACCGCATCGACACCGGCGTGCTGGCGGTGGCCGCCGACAGCGCCTGGTGGGACAGCTTTGGCGATCCGGTGCTCAATGCGCTGGTGGAAGCGGCGCTGCGCAACAACTACGACGTGCGCATCGCCGCGGCCCGCATCGACGAATTCCGCGGCCAGCTGATGGTGGCGCGCAGCGGCTTTTTCCCGCAGGTGGGGCTGAGCGCGTCGGCCGCGCGCCAGCGTGCCGGCACCTTCAACGGCACGCCGTTCGCCACGCTCGACGGTCCGCGCAATTCCTACCAGCTGCTGGCCAATGCCAGCTGGGAACTGGACCTGTGGGGCCGCATCCGGCGCCAGGCCGAGGCCGCCGAAGCCGAGGTCTGGAACGCCGAGTACGGGCGCCGCGGCGTGGTGCTGTCGCTGGCGGCGTCGGTGGTGCAGGGCTATGCCACGCTGCGCGGGCTCGATGCGCAGCTGCAGATCGCGCAGCAGACGCTGGCGTCGCGCGCCAGCGGGCTGGATATCTTCCGCCAGCGCTACGAGGGCGGCGTGATCTCGCAGGTGGAGCTGGCGCAGGCGGAAAACGACTATTACTCGACCGAGGCGTCGATCCCGCCGCTGCGCACCGCCATCGCCCAGACCGAGAACGCGCTGTCGGTGCTGCTGGGGCGCGAGCCGGGCCCGATCGAGCGCGGCAAGAGCGTGCACGAACTGCTGCCGGCGGCGGCGGGTGCCGACTTGCCGGCGGCGCTGCTGTCGCGCCGCCCCGACGTGCTGCAGGCCGAGCAGGCCGCCGTCGCCGCCAACGCGCAACTGGGCGCGGCGCAGGCGCTGTACCTGCCGGCGGTGAACCTGAGCGGGCTGTTCGGCGCCATCGCCAGCACCCCCGGCGCGCTGTGGCACAGCGCCTCGCAGGTGTGGGGCATCGGCGCCGGGCTGACCCAGCCGATCTTCCAGGGCGGCGCCATCCGCGGCCAGGTGCAGAGCGCCACGGCGCAGCGCCAGCAGGCCATGCTGGCTTACCAGGGCACGGTGCTGGCGGCGCTAGCCGACGTCAACAGCGCGCTCGCCAACAGCATCGAAACCCGCAACCGCCTGGTCAGCCTGCGCCAGCAGGAGAAAAGCCTGCTGGTCTATGCCGACCAGTCCAGCGCGCGCTACGAGGGCGGCTATTCCAGCTACCTGGAAGTGACCACCGCGCAGGAGAAGCTGTTTGCCACGCAGCTGGCGGCGGTGCAGGGCCAGGTGGATGTGCTGACCGGCGCCGCGGCGCTGTACAAGTCGCTCGGCGGCGGCTGGCCGGCGGTGCCGCAGGATGTCAGGGAGGCGGGGATGCAGGGGGATGCGAAGGTGCTGACGCGGTAGCGCGCGTTTGCATGTCCTTACCGCCACCGCCACCGCCTTCGCTAAGCCTTTGATTTGGGTAACCACCGTCATTCCCGCGAAAGCGGGAACCCAGCGACTTTTGAGAAGCGCTTGCGCTTCAAAGACACTGGGTCCCCGCCTACGCGGGGACGACGTGCCGGTTACGGGGAGCAAGTCGGCATGGCCAGCGTGCGGGCCCCTCTCCCGCATGCAGGC
>NZ_LT976853.1:3247369-3298531 GCF_900249755.1 Cupriavidus taiwanensis | reverse complement strand
AGCAGGCGGGAGAGGGGAGCAAACCGGCGTTTTTACGCGTCACCGCGCCGACCACTCCCCCTGCCTGACCCCCAGCGCCGTCACCACGCCATAAGCCGTGATCCCCAGCGCCACGCCCAGGAAATGCCCGTCCAGGCCCATGCCGAACACATTGGCCAGCAGCCAGCCGCCACCTGCGGCCAGCGCGATCCGGCACAGCCCCGCCGCCACCGGCCAGCGCATGCGGCCCGCGCCCATCGAGGCGAAGTACAGCGCCATGCCCAGCCCGAAGCCGCCGAATGCCGGCCCCACCCATGACAGCGCGCGCGCGGCGATGGCAATCACTTCGGGATCATCGGTGAACAGGCTGGCAAAGCGCACCGGCGCCAGGCCGACGGCGGCGCCGGCGGTGCCGGCGATGACCAGCGCCAGCAAGGCCCCCACCCATGCCGTGCGCCGCGCGGTGTGCCAGTCGCCGGCGCCGACCGCGCCGCCGACCAGCGCGGTCAGCGCCGAGCCCACGCCGAAGGCGAGCGGGATCATCAGGAATTCCAGCCGCGCCGAGATGCCGTAGGCCGCCACCGCGGCGGTGCCATGGTGGCGCAGCTGCGCGGTGACCAGGATGGTGGTCAGGTTGGCCACCGAGGCCAGCGCGCACGCGACCAGGCCCACCGACAGGATGCGCGCGAACAGCGGCCATGACAGCCGCACCCGCAGCACCGGCACGAAGCCCGCGCCGCCGCGCGCCACCACGACCGCCATCGCCAGCGCCGCGGCCCACGACACCGCCGCCAGCGCCGCGCCGATGCCGGCCAGGCCCATGCCGGCGGGCTCGGCCAGCAGCCACGACAGCAGCGGGAACGCAATCCACATCAGCGCCAGCACGCGCGCCGCCAGCGCATGGCGGCCGCCGCCGCGCAGCACCGACGCCAGCGTGTTGGCGAGCCACGCCGGGATCGCGCCGGCGCCGAACAGCCAGATCGCATAGGTGGCGGCCGCGTCGGCGGCGGTGGCGCCGGCCACCGCGCCCAGCACCGCGTGCGGAAACCCCGCCAGCACCACGGCAAACGCCAGCCCGGCGATCACGGCGATCCACAGTGCGTGCACCACCAGCGCCGAGGCATCGTCGCGCTTGTTGGCGCCCAGTGCGCGCGCAATGGCCGCGACCACGCCGCCGCCCATGGCGCCGGTCGACATCTGCTGCAGCAGCAGCGCAAACGGCAGCACCACCGCCCAGCCGGCCAGCGCCGCGGTGCCCTGGCGCGCGGCCAGCCAGGTTTCGATCAGTTGGGCCGCCGCCTGCAGCAAGGCAATCAGCGCGGTGGGCCCGGCCAGCTTGCCGATGCGGCGGGCGATCTCGGTGGCCGGCACCGTGTCGGCCGGCACGGTGCCCGCGGGCAATGCGCGCGTGTCAGTCATGGCCCGTCTCCGCCCCGCCCGCGGCTGCGGTGTCGCCGAAGCGACGGCGCAGGGAGCGGCCGGCACCCGGGCCGGGCACCACCTGAAGGTCGTCCAGCGTGATCGCGCTGCCGTCGACGCGCGTCAGCGCGGGCTCGGCGATCTCGGTGCCGGTGCGCCGGTCCTGCAGCAGCGTCAGCGGCCCCTTGTCATCGGTCATCCAGCGGTCGGCCCACGCCTTGAGCGCCACATAGGCCGGGAAGAAATCGCGGCCCTTGTCGGTCAGCTGGTAGACATGGCGCGCGCCGCCCTCGGGCGCGACGCGCGCCAGCAGCCCGTGCGCCACCAGCGTCTTCAGGCGCGCGCTCAGGATGTTGGGGGCGATGCCCAGGTTGCGCTCGAGCTCGTCGAAACGCGTGCTGCCGTAGAACGCCTCGCGCAGCACGAGGATGGCCCAGCGTTCGCCCAGCACGGCCATCGAGCGGGCCACGGGGCAAGGCATCGCGGTGAAATCGGTAGGGGGCATGGTGTTGTCGCCGTTGGGGTCGGCCTGCTTTCAATTTGCAAGCTTGCTGCAGCATAGCTTGCAAATTGAAAGTATGCAGGCCGGCCGCGGCATCCCGGACCGAAAGCGTGCGTTCACCGGCCAGCGGTGCCCGCTACTTCACCGCGTCCCGGAATACCTCCAGCTTGCCCAGTTCCTCGCGCAGGAAGCCGATCAGCGCGCGCGTGGCCATCGACGGATGCAGGTTGGGCGTGGTGATGATGAACAGCTTGTTGCCCAGCCCCTCCGGGCGCCAGTCCGGCAGCACCGGCACCAGCTGGCCGGCACGCACTTCTTCCCAGCCGATATAGACCGGCAGCATGCCGATGCCATGCCCTTCGCGCACCGCGCGCGCCAGGAACAGGAAGTGTTCGGACTGCAGCGTCGGCGTCAGCGCCACGTCGACGCGCTGGCCGTCGCGGTACAGCGACAACGGGAACTGCCGCGGCGGGTAGGGCGGGCACAGGAAGCTGCAGCCGGCGAGGTCCGGCGGCAGCTGCACCGGCGCAATCCGCGCGAGGTATTGCGGCGATGCGTACAGTTGCCAGCGGATATCGCAGATTTCGCGCGCCACGTGGTCCAGCGGCGGCGCCGAGGTGACCTTCAGCGCCACGTCGATCTCGGCCGCGATCAGGTCGTTGACGCGGTTGGCAAAGAACACGCGCAGCGTGATGCCGGGATGCTTCTGCGCGAACTGCAGCAGCAGCGGTGCGATATAGGCATCGCCCAGCCCGGTGGGCACGCTCACGCGCACATGGCCGCGCAGGGTCCGGCCCAGGCTGTCGATCTCGGCCTGCGCCGAGGCCACTTCCTGCAGCATGCGCACGCCATGCTGGTACAGCGCCTGGCCGGGTTCTGTCAGCTCGAGCCGGCGCGTGGGCCGGCGCAGCAGCTGCGCGCCGGCCTGGCGTTCCAGCTCGCGCAGCTGGCGGCTGACCTGCGAACGCGTGACGCCGCGCCGGCGCCCGGCTTCGGCAAGGTTGCCGGCATCGACGATGTCGACGAAGGCCTGGATCAGGTTGAGGTCCATCGGGGATTGCCTGCAGCATTGTCACGTATGGCGCAACATTGTGATTCCACCTGGCCTGATTGTCGATGCGTGGCTACGCCGATACAGTGGTCGGCTGACACAACCCAGGCAAGGAGACAGCGGATGGCCACGGACCTCTGGTATGAAGACATGCACCGCAGCGGCGAGGCCCTGCTGGCGCGCGGCTCCCAATTGGCCGGCGGCCTGCGCGCGCTGGGCATGCAGCAGGGCGACGTGGTCGCGGTGCTGCTGCGCAACGATCCGGTGTATGCCGACGTAGTCCATGCCTGCCGCATCGCCGGCTGCTACTACTGCCCGATCAACTGGCACTTCACCGCCGACGAAGTGCGCTTCCTGCTGAGCGACAGCGGTGCCAAGGTGCTGCTGGTGCAGGACGACCTGCTGCCGGCGGTGCGCGACGCGGTTTCGCCCGGCATGGCGGTGCTGTCGGTGGGCGGTGCCGCCGCGGGCGCGGCCGAATATGAAGGCTGGCTCGCGCAGCAGCCCGCCTACGACGGCCCGCGCGTGGCGCCGCGCGGCCATATGGCGTACACCTCCGGCACCACCGGCCGGCCCAAGGGCGTGGTGCGCCAGGCGCTGCCGCTGGACGGGCTGGAGGAGCAGCTGGCGCGCGTGCGCTCGGTGGTGCGGCAGACTTACGGCCTCGAGCCGGGCTGCCGCGCGCTGATGTCGGCGCCGCTGTACCACAGCGCGCCCGGCTCGTTTATCCAGAACGCGCTGCAGATGGCCGAGCGCCTGGTGCTGACGCCGCGCTTCGATGCCGAGCAGGTGCTGGCGCTCGTGGAAAAGCACCGCATCGATGTGCTCTACCTGGTGCCCATCATGTACGTGCGCCTGCTCAAGCTGCCGCCCGAGGTGCGGGCGAAGTATGACCTGTCTTCGATCCGCTTCGTCGCCTCGACCGGTTCGCCGTGCGCGCCCGAGGTCAAGCGCGCGATGCTGGAATGGCTGGGCCCGGTGATCCATGAAACCTATGCCTCCAGCGAGGCCGGCATGATCACCGTGGCCACGCCGGCCGACGCCGCCGCGCGCCCGGGCACCGCCGGCAAGCCGGTCGACGACGCGCAGCTGCGCATCCTCGACGAGCACGGCCGCGAGTGCGCGCCGGGCGAAATCGGCCTGGTCTATGTGCGCCAGCCCGCTTACCCTGACTTCACCTACCGCAACAATGAGGCCGCGCGCGCCGCCATCGACCGCGACGGGCTGGTGACGCTGGGCGACATGGGCTATGTCGATGCCGACGGCTACCTGTTTATCTGCGACCGCGCCTCGGACATGGTGATTTCGGGCGGCGTCAACATCTACCCGGCGGAGATCGAGCATGAACTGGTGCGCTACCCCGGCGTGGCCGACTGCGTGGTGTTCGGCATTCCCGACGCGGAATACGGCGAACGGCTGCTGGCCATGGTGCAACCGATGCCGGGCGCGGAGATCCGCGAGACGGAAGTGATCGACTGGCTGCGCCAGCGGCTGTCCGGCTTCAAGGTGCCGCGCAGCATCGTGGTCGAGGCGCAATTGCCGCGCGACGAAACCGGCAAGCTGGCCAAGCGACGGCTGCGCGACCGATACTGGGAAGGCCGCCAGCGCCGCGTCTGAGCGCCCCGGGCGGGACTGCACGGCGCACAAGCCGATAACGACAGGAGGAGACGCGATGCAGCACAAACCGACCAAAGCAACCGGACTCAATACCAGGCGCGGCTGGCTCGCCGCGCTCGCCGCCGGCGCGGGGTGCGCGCTGGCGCTCTGGGGCGGCGCCGCGCAGGCGGCCTATCCCGACCGTCCGCTCAAGCTGGTGGTGCCGTACACGCCGGGCGGCTCGACCGACCAGTTCGGGCGCGCGCTGGCCGACGGCATGTCGCGCCAGCTGGGCCAGAGCGTGGTGGTGGAAAACCGCCCCGGCGCGGCCACCATGATCGGCACCACCAGCGTGGCGCGCGCGCCGGTTGACGGCTACACCATGGTGCTGGCGACCAACGGCAGCATGGTGCTCAACCCGATGCTGTACAAGAAGATCAACTACGACCCGCCCAAGGATTTCCGCATTTTCAGCATCGGCGCCGAGGCGCCGCTGGTGGTGGTCACCAATACCCGCGTGCCGGCCGCCAATGTCCGCGAGTTCGCGGCCTACGCCAAGGCCGAGGGCGGTAAGCTCAACTACGGCTCGGTGGGGCTGGGCAATGCGCTGCAGCTGGCTACCGAGATGCTCAAGACGGAACTGGGCATCAGCGTCACGCACGTGCCCTACAACGGCAGCGCCCCGGCGCTGGCGGCGCTGCTGGCCAATGACGTGCAGCTGATGGTCGATGTGGTCAGCACGTCGCTGCCGCATATCAAGGCGGGCAAGCTGAAGGCGCTGGCCGTGACCGGGCGCCGCCGCCTGGAGGTGCTGCCCGACGTGCCGACCGTGGCCGAAAGCGGCTATCCCGACTTCCAGGCCGCCACCTGGTTCGGCCTGGCGGTGCCGGCGCAGACCCCGCCCGACGCGGTGGCCAAGCTGCAGGCCGCCGCCGACCACGTGCTGAAGGACCCGCAGTTCCGCGCCACCTTCAGCGCGCTGGGGCTGCTGGTGCAGCCGCCGCGCACGCAGGCCGAGATCGACCGCTATATCGAGGCCGACCGCGCGCACTGGGGCAAGGTGATCAAGGCCAACAACATCTCGCTGGACTGACGCGCGCGCAGGGGCGCGCAGGGACGCGATCGCGATGGGCGTATAGTGCGAGGTCATCAAGGCGGCGGGGCACGCCCCGCCGGATGCCTGCGCACGCCCCAGCCATGACCGATCGCGACCCCAACGATCCCACCCCTTCCACATCATCATCCTCCGCTCCGGGCACCAGCCCCGAGCCGCCGGCCCGGCCCGACGCCGGCACCCCGCCACCCGATCCCCGCCTGCTGGACCAGATCAGCCGCCGCGCGCGCGTGGCGGCGTGGCGCAAGTCGCGCCAGGCCGGGCGCATCTCGCGCACCACGCTGCGCTATGCCGCGTTCATGTTCGGCGCGGGCTGCGTCGGGCTGTTCTCGCTGGTGTTCGCGTGGATCGCCGAAGTGGCGCTGCACTGGAACCGCCAGCTGACCCAGGCCACGCCGTGGCTGGCGTTCGTGATGCTGCCGTTCGGGCTGGCCGCGCTGCGCTGGCTGACCATCCGGCTGGCGCCGCAGGCGCGCGGCAGCGGCATCCCGCAGGTGATCGCGGCGGTGACCCTGCCGCCGGCGGGCCCGGCGCAGACGCTGCTGGTGTCGTTGCGCCAGGCGATGTGGAAGGTGGTGCTGACCGCGGCGGCGCTGCTCGCCGGCGCCTCGGTCGGGCGCGAGGGGCCGTCGGTGCAGGTGGGCGCGGCGGCCATGCTGGCCTGGGGCCGCTGGTGCCAGGAGAAGCTGCGCTTTCGCATCGGCTTCCATCCCAATGCGCTGATCGCCGCCGGCGCGGCCGGCGGGCTGGCGGCGGCGTTCAACACGCCGCTGGCCGGGGTGGTGTTCGCGATCGAGGAGCTGGGCCGCGGCACCGCGGTGCGCTGGGACCGGCTGGTGCTGTCGGGCGTGCTGACCGCGGGTTTCGTGTCGCTGGCGGTGCTGGGCAACAACCCGTATTTCGTGGTCAAGGTGCCGATGCTGGGCCTGCATGAGGCCTGGGGTCCGGTGCTGCTGTGCGCGGTGGTGACCGGCGTGCTGGGCGGCGTGTTTGCCAAGGCGCTCAAGGGCGGCGTGCCGGCGCTGCTGCCCGTGGCGTGGCGCGACTGGCCGGGGAAGCATCCGGTGTCGGTGGCGTTCGGCTGCGGGCTGGTGGTGGCGATCATCGGCTGGGCCACCGCGGGCGCGACTTTCGGCACCGGCTACGAGCAGGCCGCGGCGCTGATCAACGGCGAATCGCATGCGACGCTGTGGTTCGGCCTGGCCAAGCTGGCGGCGACCGTGGTGTCGTACTTCGCCGGCATCCCGGGCGGGATCTTCACGCCGGCGCTGGCGATCGGCGCGGGCATCGGCGAGAACGTCGCGCATTTCGCCAGCGGCATGGCCGAGCCGCGCGTGCTGGCGCTGGTGTCGATGGCGGCATTCCTGGCCGCGGCGACGCAGGCGCCGATCACCGCCAGCGTGATCGTGATGGAAATGACGCGCACGCAGGACCTGACCGTGTTCCTGCTGGCGGCGTCGCTGCTGGCGTCGTTTATCTCGCGGCAGTTCTCGCCGCACCCGTTCTACCACCAGGTCGGGCACACGTTCCGGCGCGAGGCGCTGGCGCTGGCGCGCAAGGCCCCGGCCGGCTGATGCCGGCGCGCAAGTGCCGGCGGCGCCGGCGCCATCGGGTAAGCTAGCGCACGCCCCCTTTGCCGCCGTGGCCGGATGTGAGTCGTTCGTCACGAACACGCGCCGCGCAGGAACAACCCGGCGGGGGCGGGCTCCAACCCGGAGCCTTTCACCAGGAGTCTGTCTTGAAATTCCCCGTTGCCGGGCTGGCGCTTGCCGGCCTGCTGGGCGCCGCCGGCGCCAATGCCGCGCCTGCCGCCACCCCTGCCGCCACCCCTGCCTCCGCACCGGCCGGCAGGCCGGCGGCGCCCGTTGCGGCCAGGGCCCAGGCAGAAAACAGCGCGCTGTCGCCGCTGCTGGCCATGCTGGAAATCGGCAACCCGCTGCCGGCGCTGCCTGACTGCGCCGACAAGCGCACGCCCGACGGCCGCGATGTCACCGGGTTTTGCGTCGAACTGAAGGGCGATGGCCTGATGCGCCAGGTCGGCGTGCCGCGTGCGCAGCGCCCGGCGTTCATGGATGGCCCCTATGTGGTCGCCTTTGTCGACCGCAATGCGCTGGTCGGGCTGGTGGTGCCGACCGCCGGCGCCAATTCGCAGCAGGCCGCCGCCGACAGCATCAGCGCGCTGTACGGCAAGCCCTTCCGCCAGGAGCAGGAGGACATGCCCGACAAGTCCGGCAAGACCGTCAAGACGCTGCATGCCGGCTGGATGCACAAGCCGCTGACGGTGGAGCTGTACGCGATGCCGGAAGACCCCAGCACCGGCACCATCGAGATGCTGCTGCCGCAGGCGCGCGCGCTGATGGCGGACAAGGACGCCGAGGTCGACAAGCAGCTCAATCCGGCGTCGGCGCCGGCGGCCAGGAGCGGCAAGACTGCCGCCGCCAGGCCCGCGCCGAAGGCTGCGCCCAAGCCGGAGAAGCCGGGCAGCTGGTAATACCGCAAGCCGGCGGCCAGCCGCCTGCCTGCGCCGCGCGCGGCCTCAGAGGCCTTCCATCACCTTGTCCAGCCCCCGCACCACGCCGCGCACGGTGTGGACCTTGCGGATCGCCAGCAGCGCGCCGGCCACATACGGCTTGGAGCCGTCGCCGGCCTCGTGCTTCAGGTGCAGGCGCTGCCCGTCGGCGCCGAAGATCACTTCCACGCCGAGCTGGTAGCCCGGCAGCCGCACCGCATGCACCTGCGTGCCCGACATGGTCGCACCGCGGGTTTCCTTCGGGCCGTTGACCTGGTCGACCGGCACCGCCTGCGCGGCGGCCTTGACCTGGCCCAGCCGGTACGCCAGCTCGCGCACCGTGCCGGAGGGCACGTCGATCTTGCCGGCCTTGGCGTAGTCGATGATCTCCCAGTGTTCCAGGTGGCGCGCGGCCATCTCGGCGAACTTCTGCAGCAGCACCACCGTGATGGCGAAATTGCCGCAGGCGAGCACGCCGCGCTCGGCCTGGCGCGCGGCCGCGTCGATTTCGGCATAGTCGTCGTCGGTCAGTCCGGAGGTGCCCACCACCACGTGCGCGCCATGCGCCAGCGCCTGCAGGATGTTGTGCTTGGCGATGCCCGGCCTGGTGTATTCGACGTAGACGTCGTAGGGCTTCTCGCCCAGCGACTCGATGCTGGCGGCCGCCACGCCCGGCGTATCGGCATGGCCGGTCAGCTGCGCCAGCGGCTGCCCGGCGGCGCCGCGCGACAGCCCGGCCACCAGGGTCATGTCGGCCGCATGGGCCACGCCGCGCGCCAGTTCGCCGCCGGCCCAGCCGGTCACGCCGCCCACGGCGACACGGATCGGATTGTTCATGTTCTGCTTCTCCGCAAAGGCTGATGGGAGTGGCAGCATACCGCGTCAGCCGGCGGCGCGCCGGCGGTCGAGCTTGCGCGCCAGCACGATCGAGGTGGTGGTGTGGTTGACGCCGTCGAGCATGCCGATCTCGTCGAGCAGCCGGTCGAGCCGGTCATGCGTGTCGCAGCGGATCGCGACCAGGTAGTCGACCGGGCCGCTGACGGAATTGACCTCTTCGATCTCGGGCAGCCGCTGCAGCGCGCGCAGGATCGCGGGCGCGGCCTTGGGCTGCACCGACAGGCCGCAGTAGGCCAGGATGGCGTTGTCTTCCATGCGCTGGCCCAGCCGCACGCCGTAGCCGGCGATCACGCCGCTGCGCTCCAGCCGCGCGATGCGTGCGACCACGGTGGTGCGCGCGATCCCCAGGTGCCGCGCCAGGTTGGCGGCGCTTTCGCGGGCGTTGGCCTGCAGCAGCGACAGCAGGTGGCGGTCGGTGGTGTCGAGTTCGGTCATTGCGTCGGGATGCTTCGTCGTTTCGTTCGATTATGGCGGTTTTTCGTCGTTCTTGTGCCTTCATTGTGGCGGCCGGGCTATCCATACTCCAGTCAACGGGAATCTTCTTTTTCTTGTGGACGGAGACACCATGCAAGCCTCGAACCTTGGCCGGCAGGCCCCGCGCGACCTGCCCAGGGCGGCCCGCCCGCTGCACGTGACGGTGCTGGGCGCCGGCAAGATCGGCCGCACCATCGCGGCCATGCTGCACGACAGCGGCGACTACCGCGTCAGCGTGGTCGACCATGACGCGCGCCGCCTCGACGGCCTGCCGCGCGGCGTGCTGGCGCGCGCCGGCGATCCCACCGAGCCCGGCACCTGCGCCGCGCTGCTGGCCGGCGCCGACGCCGTGCTCAACGCGCTGCCGTTCCATGCCGCGACCAGCGTGGCCTCGGTGGCGGCGCGCCTGGGCGTGCATTACTTCGACCTGACCGAGGACGTGGCCGCCACCCAGGCGATCCGCCAGCTGGCGCAGGGCGCGCGCTCGGTGCTGATGCCGCAATGCGGACTGGCGCCCGGCTTTATCGGCGTGGTCGGGCACGACCTGGCGCAGCGCTTCCTGCGCGGCGGCGGCGAGCTGCTGGACTTGCAGATGCGGGTGGGGGCGCTGCCGCGCTATCCGAGCAACGCGCTCAAGTACAACCTGACCTGGAGCACCGAGGGACTGATCAACGAGTACTGCAACCCGTGCGAGGCCATCGTCGACGGCCGGCGCGTGGAGCTGACCGCGCTGGAAGGGCTGGAGAGCTTTGCGCTGGACGGCATCGAATATGAGGCCTTTAATACATCGGGCGGACTGGGCACGCTGCCCGAGACGCTGGCCGGGCGCGCGCGCCATGTCGACTACAAGTCGATCCGCTATCCCGGCCACTGCGCGCTGATGAAGCTGCTGCTCAACGACCTGCGCCTGCGCGAACGGCGCGACTGGCTGCGCGATATCTTCGACCGCGCCATTCCGCTGACCGAGCAGGACGTGGTGATCGTGTTTGCCACCGCCACCGGCTATCCGGCCGGCGGCGAACGCGGGCGCGGTCCGCTGACACAGGCTTCGTTCTCGGCGCGCATCGGCGGGGTCGACGGCGCCGGCGGGCATGTCAATGCGATCCAGCTGACCACGGCCGCGGGCATCTGCACCGCGCTGGACCTGGTGGCCACCGGCGCGCTGCCGCAGGCCGGCTTCGTGCGGCAGGAGTCGATGCCGCTGCAGGCCTTCCTGTCCAACCGCTTCGGCCGCCACTACACGCAGCATCCGCTGCAGGAGAGCCTCGTATGAAAGCGCAAGAGTTCGCTGCCTGCTGGGATTCGCTGGGCCTGCCGCGGCCATGGCAGCAAGGAACGCCGGCCGGCGCCGTGACGGTGCGCTCGCCGGTCGACGGCGAGGCCATCGGCCATGTGCCGGCCTGCACGCCGGCGCAGGCCGACGCGCTGATCGCGCGCGCGCACGCGGCGCAAAGCACCTGGGCGCTGCTGCCGGCGCCGGCGCGCGGCGAGATCGTGCGGCGCTACGGCGAGGTGCTGCGCGAGCACAAGCCGGCGCTGGGGCGGCTGGTGTCGCTCGAAGCCGGCAAGATCCTGCAGGAAGGGCTGGGCGAGGTGCAGGAGATGATCGACATCTGCGACTTCGCGGTCGGGCTGTCGCGCCAGCTGCACGGGCTGACCATCGCCTCCGAGCGCCCGCAGCATGCGATGCGCGAGACCTGGCACCCGTACGGCCTGTGCGGCGTGATCTCGGCGTTCAATTTCCCGGTCGCGGTGTGGGCGTGGAACGCGGCGCTGGCGCTGGTGTGCGGCAACGGCGTGGTGTGGAAGCCGTCGGAGAAAGTGTCGCTGTGCGCGCTGGCCGCGCACGGCCTGCTGGAGCGCGTGCTGGCCGCGGCGGCGCCGCAGCACTGCGGCATCTCGGCGGTGCTGCCGGGCGGGCGCATGCTTGGGGGCCACCTGGTGGCGCACCCCGCGGTGCGGCTGGTCAGCGCCACCGGCTCGACCCGCATGGGCCGCGAGGTCGGCATCGCCTGCGCCGGGCACTTCAAGCGCAGCATCCTGGAGCTGGGCGGCAACAACGCCGCCATCGTCGCACCCTCGGCCGATATCGAGCTGGCGGTGCGCGCCATCACCTTTGCCGCGGCCGGCACCGCCGGGCAGCGCTGCACCACGCTGCGCCGCTGCTTTATCCATGCCGACCTGATGGACACCATGGCGAGCCGGCTGATCACCGTGTTCGACCGGCTGCCGGTCGGCGATCCGCTCGAAGACGGCACGCTGGTCGGCCCGCTGATCGACACCGCCGCCGGCGACGCCATGGCCAACGCGCTGGCGGCGTGCCGCGCGCAGGGCAATATCGTCACCGGCGGCGAGCGGCTGCTGGCCGAGCGCTATCCGCATGCGTATTACGTGCGGCCCGCGCTGGTGCTGACCGACGCGCAGCACGACACCATGCTGACCGAGACCTTCGCGCCGATCCTGTACCTGATGCCCTACACCACGCTGGACGAGGCCATCGCGCTGAACAATGCCGCCGCGCACGGGCTGTCGTCGTGCATCTTCACCGAATCGATGCGCGAGGCCGAGCGCTTCCTGTCGTCGGCGGGCAGCGATTGCGGCATCGCCAATGTCAATATCGGCACCAGCGGCGCGGAGATCGGCGGCGCCTTCGGCGGCGAGAAGGCGACCGGCGGCGGCCGCGAGTCAGGCTCGGATGCGTGGAAGGGCTATATGCGCCGCGCCACCAACACCATCAACTACGGCGATTCGCTGCCGCTGGCGCAGGGCATACGGTTCGAGATCTGACGGCATCCCGGGGTAGGCGGCAGGGCGCGTAGGGAACGGTAACAAGCCTTACACGGCCTTGACGCCGTATTACGCGTTCTGCCCGTATAACGGCAGCAAGGCAGGCACATGCCCGTTGCGTACCCCAAGGATGACATGATGAGAATACTGACGATTGGACTGGCTGCCGCTGCGGCATCGGTGACCCTGCTGGGCGGCTGCGCCGTCTATCCCACGCCCGCCGGCCCGGCGGTCGGTCCGGCGCCGGTGTACGTGGCGCCCGCGCCGGTGGTGGTGGCGCCGCGTCCGTACTACTACGGGGGCTATGGGTACTATGGCCGGGGCTACCGGCGCTGGTGATCGGCGCCTGTGATCGTCGCCGGCGAGGCGGGGCGGTTCAGTTGCCGCCCGCGTCGCCGGCGCGGGCATTCAGCCCGCCCCAGCTGGGCGCAAGCGCCTGGCCGATCTGCGGCAGGTCCACCAGGTCCAGCACGCGCCCGACCGTATGGTCGACCAGTTCGGCGATGCTTTGCGGCTTCTGGTAGAAGCCCGGCACCGGCGGGAACACGATCCCGCCCATTTCCGTCACCGCCGTCATGTTGCGCAGGTGCGCAAGGTTCAGCGGCGTCTCCCGCACCATCAGCACCAGCTTGCGGCGCTCTTTCAGCGTGACGTCGGCGGCGCGGGTGATCAGGTTGTCCGAGAAGCCGTGCGCGATCGCCGCCAGCGTGCGCATCGAGCAGGGCGCCACCACCATGGCGTGCGCGCGGAACGAGCCGCTGGCGATGGTGGCGCCGATATCGCGCACGTTGTGCACCACGCCGGCCAGCGCTTCCACCTCGGCCCGGCTGATGTCCAGCTCGTGCTGCAGGTTCATCACGCCGGCCGGCGAAATCAGCAGGTGGGTTTCCACCGCGGGCGCCGCGCGCAGCACCTGCAGCAGGCGCACGCCGTAGATCGCGCCGGTGGCGCCGGTGATGGCGACGATCAGCCGTTGCGGTGTGCCGCCAGCGCCGGACATGGCGGAACTCAGCCCTTCAGCAGGGTTTGCAGTTCGCCGTTCTGGTACATCTCCA
This sequence comes from Cupriavidus taiwanensis, assembly GCF_900249755.1. Taxonomy (NCBI): domain Bacteria; kingdom Pseudomonadati; phylum Pseudomonadota; class Betaproteobacteria; order Burkholderiales; family Burkholderiaceae; genus Cupriavidus; species Cupriavidus taiwanensis. Next base: position 3,285,148 of record NZ_LT976853.1, on the reverse strand, counting down.
TCATGATGTCCGAGCCGCCGATGAACTCGCCGTTCACGTAGAGCTGGGGGATGGTGGGCCAGTTGGCGTACTCCTTGATGCCCTGGCGGATGCCTTCGTCGTCCAGCACGTTGACCGTGGTCGGCGCGTCGACGCCGCAGGCCTTCAGGATCTGGATGGCGCGGCCCGAGAAGCCGCACATCGGGAATTGCGCGGTGCCCTTCATGAACAGGACTACGGGGTTGCCCTTGACGATCTGGTCGATCTGTTGCTGCACGTCGCTCATGGTCTGCTTTTCAGTGGGGCGGGACCGTGTCGCGGGCGCCGCCTGGGGAGAACGGGATACCGCGCGGCCGGGCCGCACGGCGGGATCTGATGGCGATTTTACCGGAATCGCCGCGGCGCTTCAGGGTGCCGCGCCGGGCCAGCGTCCGCCGGTGCAGCGCTCCAGCCCGGCCAGGTCGCGCGCCGTGAAGACTTCGTCGAAGCCGCAGGCTTCCAGCAACAGGCGCGTGGCCGCGGCCTGGTCATAGCCGTGTTCCATCAGCAGCCAGCCGCCCGGCAGCAGCCGCGCGCCGGCGCCGCCGACGATGGCGCGCAGGTCGGACAGGCCGTCGTCGTGGTCGGTCAAAGCGTCGATCGGCTCGAAACGCAGGTCGCCTTCGGCCAGGTGCGGGTCGCCCGCGGCGATATATGGCGGGTTGCTGACGATCAGGTGGAAGCGCAGCTCCGGCGGCAGCGCCGCGTACCAGTCCGACACCAGGAACTGGATGCTGTCCGCGCCCAGCGCGCGGGCGTTGTCCTGCGCGACCATCAGCGCGCCGGGCGAGATGTCGGTGGCCCAGACGTGCGCGTCGCGCCGCTCGCGCGCCAGCGTCACGGCAAGGATGCCGGAGCCCGTGCCGAGGTCCAGCACGCTGGGCTGCGGCACCGCGGCCAGCCGCGCCAGCGCCGCTTCCGCGGCGACCTCGGTATCGGGGCGCGGGATCAGCACGTCCGGCGTGACGCGGAACTTGCGGCCGAAGAACTCGCGTTCGCCGATCAGGTAGGCGATCGGCTCGCCCGCCAGCCGCCGCGCCAGCAGCGTGGCAAACGCGTCGCGCTGGGCGATGGTGAGCTGGTCGGTGTCGCGCGTAATGAGTTGCGTGCGGCTCAGGCCGGTGACGTGGGTCAGCAGCATGCGCGCTTCCAGCGCCGGCAGCCCGGCCATGGCGGCGAGCGTCTGGGCCTCGCGCAGCGTGGGGGTGGCGGGCAGCGCGGTGGAGTCGGGGGAAGACATCAAGTGGGCAAGGGACGGTTCTGGTGCCGGCTATAAAAAACCCCACCGGTGCGGGACCTGGCGGGGCTTTGTGGCGGTGCTCTGAGGTGAAACTTCCGGCTTCGCGCCAGTGTACCGCTCATCGGCGGCGGCGGGAGCAATGCCCCCGCCGGGGCGATTACTTATTGACGGCGTCCTTGGCCTTGTCCGCGCTGGCGTTGACGGCATCCTTGGCGGCCTGCTTGGCGTTTGCCATGGCGTTGCCGGCGTCTTCCTTGGCCTTGTCGGCTGCGGCCGAGACGTCGGCCGCGGCACCGCTGGCGGCGGACTTGGCGGCGTCTGCGGCGTTGCTGGCGGCAGCGGCGGCATCGCTTGCGGCGGCCTTGGCGGATTCCGCGGCGCTTTGCATGGCGCTCTCGGCGTTCGAGGCGGCAGGCGGCGCTTCTTCCTTCTTGCTGCAAGCGGCCATGGCCGCGGTGATCATCAACAGCGCGAGCAGTTTTTTCATGATTTCGTCCTAGGTATGTTCTCGGGAGTGACTACCCGGCACCATTCTCCGTTTGCCGGTCGAAATCGATTATAGACAGCGACTTTACCCCCGCCAGTGCTGTTTCAAGCATTTACAACAGATACAAAGACATCGGCGACTTTACGCGGTGTTCATCGCCGAAGGCTCGCCGGCCGGCTGCGAAGCGCAGTTCAGGAGTCGTCGCCCAGCGCTGCCAGCTGGTCCGCCTGGTGCTCGGCGGACAGCGCCGACAGCAGCTCGTCCATGTCGCCGTCCATGATCATGTCGATCTTGTACAGGGTCAGGTTGATGCGGTGATCGGTCACGCGGCCCTGCGGGAAGTTGTAGGTGCGGATGCGGTCGCTGCGGTCGCCCGAGCCGATCAGGTTGCGCCGCGTGCTGGCCTCGCGCGCCTGCGCGGCGCGTGCCTGCATGTCCTTGATGCGGGCGGCCAGCACCTTCATCGCCTTGTCCTTGTTGCGGTGCTGGCTGCGGTCGTCCTGGCACTCGACCACGATGCCGGTGGGCAGGTGGGTCAGGCGCACCGCGGAATCGGTCTTGTTGACGTGCTGGCCGCCCGCGCCGGAGGCGCGGAAGGTGTCGATGCGCAGGTCGGCGGGATTGATCTCGACCTCGCCGACCTCGTCGGCCTCGGGCATCACGGCGACCGTACAGGCGGAGGTATGGATGCGGCCCTGCGCCTCGGTGGCCGGCACGCGCTGCACGCGGTGGCCGCCCGATTCGAACTTCAGCCGGGAAAACGCGGCATCGCCGGCGATGCGGATGATCACTTCCTTGTAGCCGCCCAGGTCCGACGCCGATTCGCTCATCACCTCGACCTGCCAGCGCTGGCGCTCGGCATAACGCGTGTACATGCGCAGCAGGTCGGCGGCGAACAGCGCGCTTTCCTCGCCGCCGGTGCCGGCGCGGATTTCCAGCAGCAGGTTGCGGTCGTCATTGGGGTCGCGCGGCAGCAGCAGGCGCTGCAGGCTGGCCTGCAGCGCTTCCAACCGCGCGCGCGCGGCGGCGATCTCGTCGGCGGCGAAGTCCTTCATGTCCGGATCGTCGAGCAGCGCCTGCGCGGTGGCCAGGTCATCCTGGGCCTGCCGGTACTGGCCATATTGCTCGGCCACCGGCGACAGCTCGGCGTGCTCGCGGCTGAGCTTGCGGTACTGGTCGATATTGGCGGTCGCGTCTTCGCGCGCGAGCAGGGCGTTGACTTCGTCGAGTCGCTCGGCCAGTTGGTCGAGCTTGGCAAGCATGCTGGCTTTCATCGGGGCGGACAGGGAATGGTGTGGGCCGGGCCGTGCGCGCATTGGCGAGGACGGCGGCGAGGGCGTGCCGGCGCATTGCGCCGGCAAGGCAAGCGCGGCTAGCGCTCGGAATGGCTGCTGTGGCGGAACAGGCCCGGCACCAGGCGCAGCAGCGCCTCGCGGTCCTCGCCCTGGGTGTGGTTCAGCGCGTGGGTGGGGCCGTGCAGGAACTTGCGCGTCAGCGCGCCGGAGAGCGCCTCGAGCACGGCCTGCGGGTCGTCGCCGCGCGCCAGCATGCGGCGCGCGCGCTCCAGCTCGGCCTGGCGGATGGCTTCGCCGCTGCTCTGCAGTTCACGGATGACCGGCACCACGCTGCGGGTTTCCAGCCAGTGCATGAAGTTCTGCACGCGGCTTTCGATAATGGCTTCGGCCTGCGCCACCGCGGCCTGGCGCAGCGCGTTGCCTTCGCGCACGACCGCGCCGAGATCGTCGACGGTATAGAGGAAGACGTCGTCCAGCCGCGAGACTTCGGGCTCGACGTCGCGCGGCACCGCCAGGTCGACCATCATGATAGGACGGTGCTTGCGCCGCTTGACCGCGCGCTCGACCGCGCCCAGGCCGATGATGGGCAGCGAGCTCGCGGTGCACGACACCACGATGTCGAACTCATGCAGGCGCTCGCCCAGGTCAGACAGGCGGATCGCGTTGGCGGTCAGGCCCTGGCCGCTGAGCTGCTCGGCCAGCTTCTCGCCGCGCTCGACGGTGCGGTTGGCGACCACGATCTGGCGCGGCTGCTGCGCGGCGAAGTGGGTGGCGCACAGCTCGATCATCTCGCCCGCGCCGATAAACAGCACGCGCTGGGTCGAGACGCTTTCAAAGATCCGCTGCGCCAGCCGCACCGCGGCAGCGGCCATCGACACCGAATGCGCGCCGATCTCGGTCTGGCCGCGCACTTCCTTGGCCACCGCGAAGGTGCGCTGGAACAGCTGGTTCAGGTAGGTGCCGAGCGAGCCGGCTTCACCGGCGGTGCGCACCGCGTCCTTCAACTGGCCCAGGATCTGGGTCTCGCCCAGCACCATCGAATCGAGCCCGCTGGCGACGCGGAAGGCGTGGCGCACGGCTTCGGACTGCGGCAGCGCGTACAGGTGCGGCGCCAGTTCGGTGGCCGGCACGTTGTGGTGCTGCGACAGCCAGCGCAGGGTGTGCTCGAAGCCGTCCGTGCCCGGCGTCAGGACGTCGGTGGCGCAGTAGATCTCGGTGCGGTTGCAGGTGGAGAGAATGGCGGCTTCGGTGCCGCTGCGGCCCGACAGGTGCGAGCGCAGCGCCCCCAGCGCGGGCTTGATTTGCTCGAGCGGAAACGCCACCCGCTCGCGCAGCGAGACAGGTGCCGTGGTGTGATTGATGCCGATCGCGAGCAGTTGCATTGTAGGGGACTGGTGTGGCCCGGAGCGCGGCCGGACCGGATGCCATTATACCGCCGGGACCGATCATTGCAGTCGCCCGCCGCGGTGGATGGCAGCGCCGCCGGATTGCAGTATCGTTACGCCGCGGCCCGATGCGGCTGTGATGCGGACAACACAGGAGAAGCGGATGCTGGGCACCTTGATCGTGGGTTTGCTGGTCGGACTGGCGGCGCGCCGGCTGCATCCGGCAGGGCGCGTGGTGACCCTGCCGGCCGCGCTGGTGCTGGGCGCGGCGGGTGCCGCGGCGGCCTTCTACACCGGCCGCGCGCTGCATTGGTTTGTCGACGGCCAGCTCGGCAGCTGGCTGGCGGTGATCGCCGGGGCGGCGCTGCTGGTGGGGTTGTGGGGCACGGTGCGGCCGCGCGGGCGGTAAATACTGAACCGACTTTCCGGTCAGGAATCTGCACGCGGCTTGATCCTGGTCAGACGGCCGCGCTGCCCGGCGTCAGGCCCGCGCCGCCAGCAGGCGGCGCAGTACCCCGCTGGAATAGTGGCTGGCCACCTCGGTCAGGAATGCCGGAAAATCCACATGCGCGGTGTCGTCGGCGCGGTCCGAGATGGTCCGCATCACCGCGTAAGGCACCCCATACTCGTGGCAGACCTGCGCCACCGCGGCCCCTTCCATTTCCACCGCCAGCAGGCCGGGCAGGCGCTCGCGCAGCTCCGCCACCGCGGCGGGCGAGCCGATGAACTGGTCGCCGCTGGCGATCATGCCCTGGTGCAGCGCCGGCGCCGCGACGCCAAACTGCTCGCGCACCGCGCGCGGCACGTCGACCGCCAGGTCGTGGTGCAGGAAGTCCGCCGCGGCGGCATGAAGCTCGGCCGTCAGCGCCGGGTCGGCCGGGAATTCGGCGCGCTCCAGCAGCGGCACTTCATGGCGGCCGAAGAACGGGCGCGCGTCGAGGTCATGCTGCAGGGTGCGGTCGGCAATGACAATGTCGCCCACCTGCGTGTCGGCGCCGATGCCGCCGGCCAGGCCGGTAAAGACGATCTGGGTGGCGCCCAGCTCGCGGATCAGCGTGACCGTGGTGGCCGACGCCGCGACCTTGCCCATGCGCGCCAGCACCAGCACGCACGGCTGCCCGTACAGGTGGCCGGCGTAGTAGTCGCGCATGCCGATGGTGCGGACCGTGGCACGGCTGTCGTCATGGCGCATGGCGGCGACGAGGCCGTCGACTTCATCGTGGATGGCGGCAAGGATTCCGAGGGTCATGGGCGGGCCGGGGGCAAAGGCCACAGCATACCGGCGCGCGCGAGCCCGGCCTAGCTTCGCGCCGTTTCGCGCGCGACCGTACACCCCCTCCCACGCAACAGGTGCGGCCCACGTATCACTTTGCTAAAGTCGCCGTCATTCCAGCACGCAAGGGCGAGCATGCCAGCAACCCGCATCGGAACAATAGGCCCGGACCGCGCAGCCGGCGGCGAGCGGCGCGCCATCCGCCAGGCACTGGCGCACTGGCGCGCGCTGGGCCGCCTGGCGCCGGCGGCGGTGGCCGCGCCGTGGGCGCGCACCGAACCGGTCGCCGCGGACTGGCGCCGCTGGCTCGACACCGCGCTGATGGCGCTGGGCACCGCGCTGCTGTGCGCCGGCGTGATCGTGTTCTTTGCCTTCAACTGGCAGGACCTGCACAAGTTTTCCAAGTTCGGCCTGCTCGCTGGCGCGATCACGCTGCTGGCCGGCTTTGCCTGGCTGCGCCCGGCGGGCGATGCCGCCGGCCAGGCCGCGCTGGGCGGCGCGCAGGTGGTGGCGGGGGTGCTGCTGGCGGTGATCGGCCAGACCTACCAGACCGGCGCCGACCCCTGGCAGCTGTTCGCGCTGTGGGCGCTGCTGGCGCTGCCGTGGGCGCTGGCGGCGCGCGCGGCGCCGCACTGGTGGCTGGTGATCGTGGTCGGCAACGTGGCGCTGCTGCGGTATTTCAGCATCCGCTTCGGGGTCGATGGCGTGTTTTCGCTGCTGTTCGATTCGCGCCACGTGCGCACGGCGACGCTGGCGTTGCTGGGCGCGGTGGCGCTGCAGCTGGTGCTGTGGCAGTTGCTGTGCGCCAGGGCGCCGGCGCTCGGCTTCCGCGGCGTGACCGGCGGCCGCATGCTGGCGGCGCTGGCCTGCGTGCATGCCGGTTCGCTCGGGCTGGCCAGCCTGCTGCGCAGCGACTTCGACGGCGCCGCCTTCGCGCTGGCGCTGCTGGCGCTGGCCGCGCTGGTCTGGTGGTTCCGCTGGCATGCCTTCGACATCGTGGTGCTGAGCCTGGCCTGCCTGACCGGCATCGTGCTGGCCGTGGCCGCGATCGCCAAGGTGCTGTTCGAGGGCAAGGATGATTTCGGCGCCTTCCTGCTGCTCGGCCTGCTGACCATCGGCCTGGCGGCCGGCGCGGCGGCGTGGCTGATGCGGGCCTGGCGCAGCCAGATGGAGCAGGCATGAGCAACGTACTGCAGACCGAGCAACGGCTCTGGCAGCAACTCGCCGCGCGCGGCGAAGTCCAGGGCGAGCCGCCCGCGCATCCCCACACGCCGTGGGCGGTGCGCTGCCTGATGGGCGCGGCGGGCTGGCTGGGCGCCTTGTTCTTCCAGTTCTTCCTGGTCGGCACGGTCTTCGTTGCCGCGCGCGAGAACGGCGTGGCGATGGCCGTCACCGGGCTCGCCATGATCGCGCTGGCCGCGCTGCTGTACTGGCGCGGCGGCGGCATTGCCGCGGGGCAGTTCGCGCTGGCGGTCAGCCTGAGCGGGCAGGGCATGGCCGTGTTCGGCCTGGCCGAGGCGCTGGGCTTCACGCGCGTGGCCGAGAGCGCCGGCTTCTGGGCCGCGCTGGCGCTGTTCGAGGCCGCGCTGGCGTGGCTGGTGCCCAACCGGCTGCACCGGCTGCTGTGCGGGCTGGGCGCGTGGATCGGGCTGGCCGGCGCGGTGCATCTCGCCATGGCCGGCAGCAAGCCGGAGGACTGGCTGTTGCTGACGTGGTCGCTGGGCTGGCTGGTGCCGCTGGGCGCCGCCCTGGTGGCCGGCTTCACGCTGGCGGAAGCGCGCCTGTGCGCGGACGGCCGCCATGCGCTGCTCGAACCGCTGGCCGATGCGACGCTGCTGTTCACGCTGGCGGCGGCGCTGGTCGTCACCGGCATGAGCCATCCGCTGGCCTGGCTCGAGGGCCCGGACGCCGCGCGCATCCCGCTGGCGCACTGGGCCGCGGGTGGAATGGTCACGCTGATGCTGGCCGGCTTCGCGCTGGCCGAATGCCGCCGGCTGGCGCTCGGCCCGGCAATGCAAGGCGCCGTGCTGGGCGGGGTGGTGGCGTTCGGTGCGCTGATGGCAGCCGCGCCGGCGGTGGTGGCCGGGGTGCTCGCGCTGGGGCTGGCGCTGCGGCGCGCCTCGATGCCGTGGCTGGGGCTGGGCGTCACCAGCATCGCCATCGGTTTTATCTGGTACTACTCGGCGCTGCACTGGACCCTGCTGGCCAAGTCCGCCACCCTTGCCGCCGCCGGCGTGCTGCTGCTGGCCGGGCGCCACTGGCTGCTGCGCCACACCCAGATGGAGGCCGCATGAAACGCTGGATCCTGATCGCGTGGGCGCTGACGCTGGCGCTGGCTGCCGTCGGCATCGCCGGCAAGGAGCGCCTGCTGGCGCGCGGCGATACCGTCTTCCTCAAGCTCGCGCCGGTCGACCCGCGCTCGCTGATGCAGGGCGACTACATGGCGCTGAACTTCGACCTCGGCAACCAGATCCGCGCCGCACGGGCGCAAGACCGGCGGCTGCCGCGCGACGGCGTCGCCGTGATCCGCCGCGATGAACACGGCATTGCCAGCTTCGTGCGCGTGCATGGCGCAGAGCCGCTGGCGCCGGGCGAGCAGCTGCTGCGCTACCAGACCGCCCGCGCGCGCTGGGGCGGCATGCAGGTGCAGGTGTCGACCGATGCGTATTTCTTCCAGGAAGGGCAGGGCAAGCGCTTCGAGAAGGCCGAGTATGGGGAATTCCGCGTGGGAGCGGACGGGCAGGCGCTGCTGGTGGGGTTGCGGGGGAAGGGGATGGAGAAGCTGTGAGGCCGGCGCGATGCGCGCCGCGCCAGTAAAAAAGCCCGCATCGCTGCGGGCTTTTTCATGCGTCGGGTGGCATCAGACGTTGAACAGGAAGTTCATCACATCCCCGTCCTTCACCACATATTCCTTGCCTTCGGCGCGCATCTTGCCGGCTTCCTTGGCGCCGGTCTCGCCCTTGAAGGCGATGAAGTCGTCATAGGCGATGGTCTGCGCGCGGATAAAGCCGCGTTCGAAATCGGTGTGGATCACGCCGGCGGCCTTGGGCGCGGTGTCGCCCACGTGGATGGTCCAGGCGCGCACTTCCTTGACCCCCGCGGTGAAGTACGTCTGCAGGCCCAGCAGCTTGAAGCCGGCGCGGATCACGCGGTCCAGGCCCGGCTCTTCCATGCCCAGGTCGGCCAGGAACTCGGCCTTGTCGGCGTCGTCCAGGTCGGCGATCTCGGCCTCGATGGCGGCGCAGACGGCGACCACGGGGGAGTCGGTCTGCTTGGCGTATTCGCGCACCGCGTCCAGGTGCGGGTTGTTGTCGAAGCCATCTTCACGCACGTTGGCGACGTACATGGTGGGCTTGGCGGTGATCAGGCAGAACGGGCGGATCGCTTCCCACTCTTCCGGCGCCAGGTCCAGCGTGCGCACGGCCTTGGCCTGGTCCAGCACGGACTGGGCCTTTTCCAGCACGGCGACCAGGCGCTGGGCTTCCTTGTCGCCGGCGCGGGCCGGCTTGACGTAGCGTGCCAGCGCCTTCTCGACGGTGGCCAGGTCGGCCAGCGCCAGTTCGGTGTTGATGACTTCGATGTCCGACAGCGGGTCGACGCGGCCGGCGACATGGATCACGTTGTCGTCCTCGAAGCAGCGCACCACGTGGGTGATGGCATCGCATTCGCGGATATTGGCCAGGAACTGGTTGCCCAGGCCTTCACCCTTGGAGGCGCCCGCCACCAGCCCGGCGATGTCGACGAACTCGACCGTGGCCGGCAGGATGCGCTCCGGCTTGACGATCTCGGCCAGCTTCGCGAGCCTCGGATCCGGCACTTCCACCACACCCACATTGGGCTCGATGGTGCAGAACGGATAGTTTTCGGCGGCGATGCCGGCCTTGGTCAGGGCATTGAACAGCGTGGACTTGCCGACGTTGGGCAGGCCGACGATGCCGCATTGGAGGCTCATGGTGTTGTCTTCGGAATCAATGGTTTGCGTGATGCCACCGGGGCCCGCGAGGAAACTGCGTCGGGACGAGATAAAGACATCACATCGCGCTGGCCAGGCGAGGTTGCGCGCCTTTGCCACGGAAAACCGCGATTGTAACCTTTTGAGGGCCCCGAACGGTGTCAGGGCAGCAGTGCAGCGCCGGCAAACAAAACGGCCAAGGTGTCAGGCTTGGCCGTGGATCGTGGTGTGGTGCCGGATCGTTACGGTTGCGATCAGGCGCCGTCGGTGAATTGGTCTCGCATGTCCGTGGTCTTCGCGCCGTCCGTGAACGTGTCGCGGGTTCCGGTGCTGCGCGCGCCGTCGGTGTAGACGTCAAACTTCGAAACCTTGGCGCCGTCGGTGTAGACATCGAACTTCGAAACCTTCGCGCCATCCGTATAGACGTCGCGAGGAGCGGTACCCCCGAATGCCGTGCCCATGACTCCAGCGGCGGCGACGGCAATCAATATTGATGATTTATGCATTTGGTCCACCTCCCTTCAGGTGGTGAGTTCCCCGGCCAGTAACATTCGCTTCAATATACGCCCCGCCGTCCCTGAAGGCGGAGGCGCCGACCCTATTGTTTAGTTCTAAGCCTTATGACGCGCAGCTATATGGAGCGGCCGATGAGAACGCGGGTCTCTGCGCTGGCCATGGCTTTCCCGATGCGCCTTGCGGGCCACCATCGCGCTGGCAGCCGCGCCGGGACAGGCCCCGGAGTGACGTGGCTATAATCCAGCCATGACCCGATCCCACGCGTCCGCGCGACCCGCCGCGCGCAAATCCTCCGCTTTCCAGGTTGCCGTCGTCGGCGGCGGCATCGTCGGCAAGTCTTGCGCGCTGCTGCTGGCGCAGCAGGGCATGGACGTCGCGCTGATCGCGCCCCGTCCGGCGCGCGCCGCGGCCAGCGCCGCGCCGGATGACTGGGACAGCCGCATCTACGCCTTCTCCGCCAGCTCGCAGGCGCTGCTCGAACGCATGCGCGTGTGGGAAGCGCTGGACCCGGCGCGGATCCAGCCGGTGCGCGACATGCGCGTGTTCGGCGACGTCAGCGCCGCCGAGACCTCGCCCAGCTTCGACGGCGACCTGCATTTCTCCGCGTATGCCGCGGCGGTGCCGCAGCTGGCGTGGATCATCGAATCGCGCCTGGTCGAGCGCGCGCTCGACACCGCGCTGGGCTTCCAGCACCAGGTGACGTGGCACGACGGCACCGCCAGCGTGTGCGAGCGCGACCCCGACGGCATCACGCTGACGCTGGACCACGGCGGCAAGGTGCGCACCGCGCTGGCGATCGGCGCCGATGGCGCGCGTTCGTGGCTGCGCCAGCAATGCCATATCGGCGTCAGCACGCGCAAGTACCGCCAGCTTGGCGTGGTGGCCAACTTTGCCTGCGAGCTGCCGCACCATGAAACCGCGTGGCAGTGGTTCCTGGGCGCGCCGGAAAAGCTGATGGCCGACGAGGAGCCCGCCAACGGCGAAGTGCTGGCCATGCTTCCACTGCCGGACAACCATGTGTCGATGGTCTGGTCCGCCGACGAAGCCCACGCGCGCGAACTGCTGGCGCTGTCGCCGGAGGCGCTCGCCGCCACCGTGATGCAGGGCGCCAGCGGCGCGGTCGGCGCGCGCTTCGGCGCGCTGCGCTGCGTGACCCCCGCACAGGGCTTCCCGCTGGTGCTGCAGCGTGCCGACCAGTTCGTGCAGCCGCACGTGGCGCTGGTGGGCGACGCCGCCCACGTGGTGCATCCGCTGGCCGGCCAGGGCATGAACCTGGGCCTGCGCGACGTCGCGGAACTTGGCCGCGTGATGGCCGACAAAGAACCTTTCCGCAGCGAGGGCGACCTGCGCCTGCTGCGCCGCTACGAGCGCGCGCGCGCCACGGACTTGCTGTCGCTGACCGCCGCCACCGACGGGCTGCACCGGCTGTTCTCGCTGCCGGGCAGCGTGGCCCGCGTGGTGCGCAATACCGGCATGCGCGCGGTGGGCGGCCAGTCCGTGCTCAAGCGCTTGCTGATCGGGCGCGCGCTCGGCTAGGTCCGCACGCATCGTCCCGCCCCCTTACCGAATTCCTGGAGTCCACATGTTCCCATCCCTGCGCCGCCGCACCGCCCTCCGCGCCACGCTCGCCGCCCTTGCCGGCGGCCTGGCCGCTGCCGGCTTTGCGCTCCATGCCATGGCGGCGGGCGATCCCGGCACCGACCGCATCAAGGAGTCGCTGCAGAAAATGCTGGGCGGCCGCGCCGAAGTGAAGAGCGTCGGCAAGACCCCGGTGCCGGGCCTGTTCGAAGCCAATATCGGCGGGCAGGTGGTGTACACCGATGCCACCGGCCGCTACATCCTGAACGGCGAGATGATCGACACCCGCACCGGCACCAACCTGACCGAGGAGCGGCTGGCCGAAATCAACCGCATCAAGTGGTCGGACCTGCCGCTGGCGCGCGCGATCAAGTGGACCAAGGGCGATGGCAGCCGCCAGGTGGCGGTGTTCTCGGACCCCAACTGCGGCTACTGCAAGCGCATCGAGCAGACCTTCCAGCAGATGGACAACATCACCGTGTACACCTTCCTGTACCCGGTGCTGTCGCCGGATTCGGAAACCAAGTCCAGGCAGGTCTGGTGCGCGGCCGACCGCACCAAGGCCTGGCGTGACTGGATGCTCAAGCAGGTGGCGCTGACCGGCAACGGCAGCTGCAAGACCCCGCTGGAAGAAAACCTGTCGCTGGGCCGCAGCATGAACGTGACCGGCACGCCGGCGGTGTTCTTCACCGACGGCACCCGCATCCCCGGCGCGGCGGACGTTGCCACGCTGGAGCGCAAGCTCGCCAGCCTCAAGAAATAAGCGCGCCGGACCTGTCCCGGCTCGATCGACGGCCGGACCTGTCCGGCCGTTGTGCTTTTTGCCTTTCCCACCATTGCATGCGATCGCCGCCAGGCGACAAGGAGACACCATGACCTTCCAGGCATTGCTGCTGACCCAGGCCGACGGCGCCACCCAGGCCAGTATCGCCACCCTCGACGATGCGCAGTTGCCAGCCGACGGCGACGTGCTGGTCGCCATCGACTACTCCACCATCAATTTCAAGGACGGGCTGGCGATCACGGGCCGCTCGCCGGTGGTGCGCAAGTGGCCGATGGTGGCGGGCATCGACGGTGCCGGCACGGTGCTGGAATCCGCGCATCCGCGCTGGAAAGCCGGCGACAAGGTGGTGCTGAACGGCTTCGGCGTGGGCGAGACGCACTGGGGCTGCCTGGCACAGCGCGCGCGCCTGAAGGGCGACTGGCTGGTACCGCTGCCCGCCGCCTTCACCACGCGCCAGGCCATGGCGATCGGCACCGCGGGCTATACCGCGATGCTGTCGGTGCTGGCGCTGGAGCGCGGCGGCGTCAACGGCCCGGTGCGTCCGGGCGACGGCGAGGTGCTGGTGACCGGCGCGTCGGGCGGGGTGGGCTCGGTGGCGATCGCGCTGCTGAGCAAGCTGGGCTACCAGGTGGTGGCGTCGACCGGCAAGACGCGCGAGGCGGATTTCCTGAAGGCGCTCGGCGCCGCGGACGTGATCGACCGCGCCGAGCTGGGCGTGCCCGGCAAGCCGCTGCAGAAGGAGCGCTGGGCGGCGGTAATCGATTCGGTGGGCTCGCACACGCTGGTCAACGCCTGCGCGCAGGTGCGCTACGGCGGCGTGGTGACGGCGTGCGGGCTGGCGCAGGGGCTGGACTTCCCCGGCTCGGTCGCGCCCTTTATCCTGCGCGGCATCACGCTGCACGGCATCGACAGCGTGATGGCGGCGATGCCGCTGCGCGAGCAGGCCTGGCAGCGGCTGGCCAGCGACCTGGAGCTCGATCGCCTGAATGCGCTGACGCGCGAGATCGGCCTGGGCGATGCCATCGAGGCCGGACGCAAGATCATGGAAGGCGGCATGCGCGGGCGCGTGGTGGTGGATGTGAATCGCGCCTGAGCGCAGCGCCAGCATGCCTGGCTGCGCCTCACCGCGCCGGCGCTGCATGCAGGCGCCGACGTTACAATCCTGCCCATGACGCCGATCCGCTACGCCATCGCCCCGCTTCAGCCTGAAGCGCACCTGTTTGCCGTTACCGTCACCGTAGCCGAGCCCGACCCGTCCGGGCAGTGCTTCTCGCTGCCGGCGTGGATTCCCGGCAGCTACATGATCCGGGACTTCGCCCGCAATATCGTGCGCATCCGCGCCGACGCGGGCGGGCGCGAGGTCAGGCTGACCAAGCTCGACAAGCAGAGCTGGCAGGCCGCGCCGGTCAGCCTGGCCGACGGCCCGCTGACGCTCAGCTACGAGGTCTACGCCTGGGATCTTTCCGTGCGCGCCGCGCACCTGGACACCACCCATGGCTTCTTCAACGGCAGCTCGGTGTTCCTGTGCGTGGACGGGCAGGCCGAGCGGCCCTGCACCGTCGATATCCACGCGCCCGCGGGCGAGGCCTACCGCGACTGGCGCGTGGCCACCGCGATGCGCGAGGCGCCGGGCCGCGACGGAGCGAAGCGCTACGGCTTCGGCCGCTACCAGGTGGCCGGCTACGACGAGCTGGTCGACCACCCGGTCGAGATGGGCACGTTCCAGCTGGCCAGCTTCCGCGCCTGCGGCGCGCAGCACGACGTGGTCTTCACCGGCCGCGTGCCGCAGCTGGACCTGGAACGCGTGTGCCGCGACCTGAAGCGCATCTGCGAGACCCAGATCCGGCTGTTCGAGCCGCGCACCGCGCAGGCGCCGTTCCTGGACAGCAACCGGCGCTATGTGTTCATGACCATGGTCACCGGCGACGGCTACGGCGGCCTGGAGCATCGCGCCAGCACCGCGCTGATCTGCTCGCGCAATGACCTGCCGGTGCGCGGCGACAGCGAGACCAGCGAGGGTTACCGCACCTTCCTCGGGCTGTGCAGCCACGAGTATTTCCACACCTGGAACGTCAAGCGCATCAAGCCGGCCGCGTTCGTGCCGTACCGGCTCGCGCAGGAAACCTACACGCCGCTGCTGTGGCTGTTCGAGGGCTTCACCAGCTACTACGACGATCTGGTGCTGGTGCGCTCGGGCTGCGTCACCGAGGCGCAATACGTCGAGATGCTGGCCAAGACCTGGAACGGCGTGCTGCGCGGCAACGGCCGCACCAAGCAGAGCGTGGCCGAAAGCTCGTTCGACGCCTGGACCAAGTACTACCGCCAGGACGAGAACGCGCCCAACGCCATCGTCAGCTACTACACCAAGGGCGCGCTGGTGGCGCTGGCGCTGGACCTGACCATCCGCGACAAGACCCGCGGGCGGCGCTCGCTCGACGACGTCATGCGCGCGCTGTGGCGCGGCTACGGCCGCGGCTTCTATGCGCCGGATGCGGTGCAGCGCGGCGTGACCGGGGCCGAGGTTTACGCGCTGTTCGATGAAGTCACCGGCCTGCGCCTGGGGCCGCTGCTGCGCGCGCTCACCGAAGGCACCGGCGAGCTGCCGCTGCCGGCGCTGTTCAAGGCGTTCGGGATCAAGGCCGAGGCGCAGAAGCCGGCGCGCACCGCGGCGCTGGGCATCAAGGTCAAGACCGAGGACGGCTGGGTGCGCGTGACCCAGGTGCTGGATGGCGGTGCCGCGCAGGCCGCGGGCCTGTCCGCGGGCGACCTGCTGGTGGCGGTCGACGGCCTGCGCGTGGCGCCCGGCCAGCTCGACAAGCTGCTGGCGCGCTACCGCCCCGGCGACCGCGTCGAGCTGCACGCCTTCCGCCGTGACGAGCTGCAGGCGCTGCCGGTGACGCTGGCGCGCGAGCCGGCGGCGCAGTACAAGCTCAAGCCGGAGGGCGGGCGGCACGCGGCGCGCTCGCGCTGGCTGGGCCAGTGAACTAGTCTTCCGCAGCCACACCCGCCACCGCAGTCCATCGCCCCCGCTGCATGCAATACGCGCACGATCCCCGCACCTTCCTGTATTCGCATTACGTCTACCGGGGACTGCGCTCGGCCACGGGCGTGATCGGCGCGACGCTGATCGCGCTGCACTTCAGCGACCTGCCCACCGCCATGGTGGTGTCGATGGGCGCGCTGTGCACCAGCCTGATGGACCTGCCCAGCCCGCTGAACCACAAGTTCAACGAGATGCTGGCCAGCGTGCTGCTGTGCAGCGTGGTCACGCTGGTGGTGGCGCTGGCCACGCCGTTCCCGCGCGTGATGCCGTTCCTGCTGGTGCTGGTGACGTTCCTGGCGGGCATGATGACGGTGTACGGCAACAAGACGCTGCCGCTGCAGTTCGCCGCACTGTTCGTGATGACGCTCACGATCAACGAAGACTTCCTGGTGCGGCGCGCGCTGGAACACGCCGCGCTGTTCAGCATCGGCGCGGTCGCCTACCTGGGTTACGCGATGCTGGTGAGCTGGCTCACCGAGCGCCGCACCCGGCAGCAGGTGCTGGCCGAATCGCTGTACGAGCTGGCCGGCTACCTGGAAATCAAGGCCGGCTTCTACGACGCCGGCAACGACTTCGAAGCCCAGTTCAACCAGCTGGTGCGCCAGCAGATCGTGGTGGCCGAGCGCCAGCAGGCCGCGCGCGACCTGGTGCTGCGCGGCAACCGCACCCCGCACGACGGGCTGCTGGTGCAGGTGCACCTGCGCATGCTCGACCTGTACGAGTACATCCTGTCGACCAACACCGACTATCCGATGCTGCGCCAGACCTTCGCCGGCACGCCGGTGCTGGACCACCTGCGCGGGCTGGTGATGCAGATGTGCAAGGACGTGGAAGAGATCGCCTACGAGGTCACGCGCGGGCGGGGCTCGTACGCCACGGTGGAATACCGCCAGGGCCTGCGCGCGGTCGAGGCCGAGATCGCGCAGCTGCGCCATCACCATATCAACCCGGCGGCGATGACGGCGCTGGTCGAGACGCTCGACATGATGCGCGGCGCGATCACGCTGATCGGCCAGCTGCACGAGGCCTCGCGCACCCCGGTGGAACCGGCCAAGGTGCTGCCCGGCTCTGACATGACACCGTTCCTGACGCGCCAGAAGTATGAGCTGAGCGTGCTGCGCGACAACCTGAAGTGGCGCTCGCCGGCGTTCCGCTTTGCACTGCGGGTCTCGATGGCGGTGGCGCTGGGGCTGTGGATCGCCGAGCGCCTGCCTTACGTGTCGCACAGCTACTGGATCCTGCTGACCATCATCGTGATCCTGAAGCCCAATTTCAGCATGACCAAGCAGCGCTACAACGACCGCGTGATCGGCACGCTGATCGGCTGCGTGGTCTCGGTCGCGATCCTGAAGGTGGTGCACCAGCCGCTGATCCTGCTGGGCGTGCTGTTCCTGTCGCTGGTGGCCAGCGCCGCGTTCGTCACCATCAAGTACCGCTACACCGCGATCGCCGCCTGCATCCAGGTGCTGATCCAGATCCACCTGCTGATGCCGGGCAGCCCCACGGTGGCGGGCGAGCGGCTGGTGGACACGGTGATCGGCGGCATCATCGCGTCGCTGTTCAGCTTCGTGCTGCCGAGCTGGGAGTACCGCGCCATCCCCAAGCTGGTGGAAAACGTGCTGCAGGCCAACCGCCGCTATATCGCCGCCACGCGCGACCTGCTGCTGCGCCGGGCCAAGGATGACTTTGCCTACCGCGTGCAGCGCAAGCAGTTCATGGACAACCTGTCGGCGCTGATCTCGTCGTTCCAGCGCATGCTGGACGAGCCCAAAAGCCGGCACCGCGCGGTCGACAACCTGAACCGCTTTATCGTGCAGAACTACCTGGTGGCCGCGCACGTGGCGGCGGCGCGCATCCAGGTGCGCCAGCACTACGACGAACTCGATATCCCGGCCGCTGAAGCCGCGATCGAACAAGCGACGGAAGCCGCCAGCCACAGCCTGCAGCTGGCCAGCGAGCGGCTGCATGCCGACGAGCGCGGCGGCGGC
Source organism: Cupriavidus taiwanensis (assembly GCF_900249755.1). Classification (NCBI taxonomy): domain Bacteria; kingdom Pseudomonadati; phylum Pseudomonadota; class Betaproteobacteria; order Burkholderiales; family Burkholderiaceae; genus Cupriavidus; species Cupriavidus taiwanensis. Next base: position 3,267,589 of record NZ_LT976853.1, on the reverse strand, counting down.
CGTGGCGCCGGGTTTATCCGCAAGGCGCCGGCGGAGCGCAAGGAGGCCGTGGCGGCAGTCGAGGTGGCGCCGGAAGCAGCGGTCCAGGAGGTTCCGGAGCAGGCCGTAGAAACCGTCACGCCCGAAGCGGCCGAAGCCGCGGAAGACGCCGCCGCGGAACGCCGCGCCCGCCTGGCCGATTCGGCCGACAAGCGCCGCACCGACACGCTGGTGCAGGCCGCCGCGGCGGGCGAGTCGAGCGAGCAGGCCGGGGCCACCTCGAGCTCCACCGGCCGCCCCGCCAACGCGGTGCTGGAGCGCCGGCTGCGCGCGCTGCGCGAGGATGCGGCCAAGATTGCGCTGCGGACGGGGGCGATCGGGCGGGCGATGCGGGCGCGGTCCTAACGGGACGATCCCGAAACCGATTGCGTGCTCCCCTCTCCCGCTTGCGGAGAGGGGAGTGTGGCGGCATCGTCAAGCCCCGTGCCCAGCCACCCCCTCATCCTCCGGCAACGTCAGCCTCCCGCTGTTGTAGCTGTACTCGAAGATCTCCCCATACCGCCCCCAGCCGATCGCCACGCTCAGCACGCGTTCGGCTTCCGCCGGCTTGAGGAACTGCTCCAGCTCATCCAGCACCTGTTGCTCGCCGATCTCGCCGGCTTCGCTCGCCACCAGTTCGCGGCGCACATGCGCGGCCAGCGCGACGTTGGCGAGCAGTTGCCGGCCGAAGATCGCCTTGCGCTGCTGCGGCCCGGCGGCGTAGTAGGCGCGGCCCGCGTCGGTGGCGGTGATGTCGCCGGCGTCGATCGAGACCAGCTGCACCAGTTGCAGCGCTTCGCAAGCGGGCAACAGCTCGTCGTCGGTCAGGCCGGCCTCGTCGGCCAGGTGGGGCAGGTCGGCGCGGCAGTGGAAGGGCGCCTCGCACAGCAGGTCGAGGATGGCCTCCATCTGGCTGATGTCGGCGTCCGGCAGCCGGTAGCCGATCTCGCGCGCGGGCGCCGGCAGGCGCGCCTCGGCCGCGGGCGCGGTCATCAGCGCGTAGATCTGGTCGACCAGCGCGCGCACCTGCGCGCTGTCGCGGTTGCGCGGGCGCGGCAGCGCCACCGGCACTTCGGCGCGGATGCGGCCGGGGTCGCTCGACAGGATCACGATGCGGTCGGCCATCATCGCCGCTTCTTCGATATTGTGCGAAACGATCAGGATGCTCCTGATATTGGCGCGCCCGCTTTCCCACAGCGCCAGCATCTCGTCACGCAGGGTCTCGCCGGTCAGCACGTCCAGCGCCGAGAACGCCTCGTCCATCAGCAGCAGGTCGGGTTCGGTCACCAGCGCGCGCGCAATGCCGACGCGCTGGCGCATGCCGCCGGACAATTCGCGCGGCAGCGCGCTGTTGAAGCCGGCCAGGCCGATCATGTCGATCGCCGCCTCGGCGCGGCGCTCGCGCTCGGCCCTGGGCACGCCCTGCGCCTCCAGCCCCAGCTCCACGTTCTGCTGCACCGTCAGCCACGGGAACAGCGCGAACGACTGGAACACCATGGCGATGCCCTCGGCGGTGCCGGCCAGACGCTGGCCGCGAAAACGCACTTCGCCGCGGTCGGCGCCGACCAGACCGGCCATGATGCGCAGCAGCGTGGACTTGCCCGAGCCGGACTTGCCCAGCATGGCGACGATCTCGCCCTCGCGCAGGGTCAGGTCCACGCCCTCGAGCACGGCGCGGTCGCTCTGGCTGGCGGTGCGGAAGATCTTGCCGACGCCGCGCAGTTCGATCACGGCGGGGGCGGCGTGGGTTGCAATGTTCTCTGCCATCGTTGCCTTGACTGGTGACTCGCCTTAGAGGCGGGTGCGCTCCTGCGCAAGTTGATACAGGCGGTTCCACAGCAAGCGGTTGAAGCCGACCACGAACAGCGCCATCACGACTATGCCCAGCGCAATGCGCGGGAAGTCGCCGCGCGCAGTGGTCTCGGCGATATAGCTGCCGAGCCCGGTGGCGACGATGGTGCGGTCGCCCCAGGTCACGTACTCGGACACGATGCTGGCGTTCCACGAGCCGCCGGCCGCGGTGACCAGGCCGGTCAGCAGGCTGGGGAAGACCGCCGGAATCAGGAAGCGCTTCCACAGCAGCCAGCCGCGCAGGCCGAAGTTGCGCGCGGCCAGCCTCAGCTCGGTGGGGATGCCCGACGCCCCCGCGATGACGTTGAACAGGATGTACCACTGCGTGCCGAAGATCAGCAGCGGGCTCAGCCAGATCTCCGGGTTCAGCCCGAAGCGCGCGATCAGCATCACCGCCAGCGGGAACATCAGGTTGGCCGGGAATGCGGCGAGGAACTGCGCCACCGGCTGCGCGATGCGCGCGAGGTCCGGGTTCAGGCCGATGCGGATGCCGACCGGCACCCACACCAGCGCCGCCAGCGCGATCAGCACGATCACCCGCACCATGGTCAGCGTGCCGAGCCACAGCACATGGACGGCTTCGGCCCAGCCCACTTCGCTATGGACGAAATAACCCACGCGCAGCAGCGCGGCCAGCGCCACCAGCACGATCACGGCGTCGCGCGCACGCCCCAGCCAGCGCGCGCGGCGCGGATCGGCCGGACGGGCCGGCGCCGGCGCGCCAGTGCGCGCACCCCATGCCAGCGTGCGTCCGGCCAGCGCCGTGGCCTGCGCCAGCAGCGCGCCCACCCACGCCGAGCGGCGCAGCAGGTCCAGCAGCCATGACTGCGGCAGCTTGTCCTGCGCCAGCGTTTCGAAGCGGAAGCGGTCGGCCCATGCCACCAGCGGGCGGAACAGCAGCTGGTCGTACAGCAGGATGCCGACCAACATCGCCACGATGGCCCAGCCGATCGCGGCCAGGTCCTGCTGCTGGATCGCCAGCGCGATATACGAGCCGATACCGGGCAGCCGGATATCGTGGCCCGACACCGAGATCGCCTCGGACGCGACCACGAAGAACCAGCCGCCGGACATCGACATCATCATGTTCCACAGCAGCCCCGGCATGGCGTAGGGCACTTCCAGCCGCCAGAAGCGCTGCCACGCCGACAGCCGGAACATGGCCGCGGCCTCCAGCAGGTCACCCGGGATGGTGCGGAACGACTGGTACAGGCTGAACGCCATGTTCCAGGCCTGCGACGTGAAGATGGCGAAGATCGCCGCGCATTCCACCCCGGCCAGGTTGCCCGGAAACAGGGCGATAAAGCCGGTCACGGTGATCGACAGGAAGCCCAGCACCGGGATCGACTGCAGGATGTCCAGCGCGGGCACCAGCACTTTCTCCGCGGTGCGGCTCTTGGACGCCAGCGCGGCAAAGGCCAGCGAGAACAGCAGCGACGCCGCCAGCGCGGCCAGCATGCGAATGCTGGTGCGCATCAGGTAGTAGGGCAGGTAGGCCACGTCCAGGTGCACCGCCAGGGGCTGGCCGGGCTGGAACGGGACATTCATCTGCTGCGCGGCGAACGCGATCATCACGATCACGGCCAGGATCATCGGCAGCAGCGCCAGGTCGAAGCGGTTGGGCGGGGCGCGCAGCAGCTGGCTGTCGAAGCCAGGGGCGGGCTGGGCCGCGCGGCGGTCGGCGGGTGGCATCATGGGCGCTTCTCGGGCGGTGTCGAGCTGGGAGGGCGCAGGCTTGTGGCCCGGCCCCGCTTCGCGCCGGGCGGCGCGCATCCATTGGTAACGCCCGGCATGGCGGTCTAGTTTACTTGGTGTGGATGACAGATTGCGCACGCCCCGGCGCGCGCTCAAAGCGGGAGCAGCGATGAGGAAGGAAACCTGGCGCCTGGTCGCGCATGGGCGGGTGCAGGGCGTGGGCTACCGCGCCGCCTGCGCCGACGCGGCGGACGAGCTTGGCCTTGGCGGCTGGGTGCGCAACCGGGCCGACGGCACGGTCGAGGTCATGGCCCACGGCACGCTCAGGCAGCTGGAAGCGCTGCAGGCGTGGATGGAGCAGGGCCCGCCGGCGGCGCAGGTGACGCTGGTCGAGGTCGGGCGCGGGGAAGGGGAGTTTGCCGGCTTCGAATTCCGGCCGACCGTCTAGCCGCTCAGGCGGCGGTCCAGTCGACCGGCGTGCGGCCGTGCGCTTCCAGCCAGCGGTTGGCTTCGCGGAAGTGCCCGCAGCCCAGGAAGCCCCGGTGCGCCGACAACGGCGACGGGTGCGGCGCTTCCAGCACGCAGTGGCCGGCCCCCAGCAGCGGCTTCTTGGCCTGCGCATGACTGCCCCACAACATGAACACCAGGTGCGGGCGGCTGGCCGCCAGATGCTGGATCAGGCAATCGGTGACGGCTTCCCAGCCGCGGCGCGCATGGCTGGCGGCCTGGCCCTGCTCGACCGTCAGCACGGTGTTCAGCAGCAGCACGCCCTGGCGCGCCCACCCTTCCAGGTTGCCGGAGGTGCGCGGCGGGCAGTTGCCGTCGGCGCCGAATTCGGCGGCGATTTCCTTGAAGATGTTGCGCAGGCTGGGCGGCACCTTGACGCCCTCCGGCACCGAGAAGGCCAGCCCGTGCGCCTGCGGCAGCTCCACGCCGCCGACCGTGCCGGTGCCGTGGTAGGGGTCCTGGCCCAGGATCACCACCTTGACCGCATCGGGCGGCGTCAGGTGCAGCGCGTGGAAGACATGGTGCGGGAACACCGGCTTGCCGGCGGCGCGCTCGCCGTCGACAAAGGCGGCCAGCTCGCGCCATGCCGGCACGGCGATGCAGGGCTCGAGCAGGCCGCGCCAGGCGGCGGGCAGGGCGTCGGCCTGCGCTTGCAGGCTGGCGGCAGGGGACGGTTCGCCGGGGGCGCGGGGGGCTTCGGCGGCGAAGAGATCGGCTTGCATGCGTGAGGAAAGCTTGGCGGAAAAACCGCGATTATGACGCCTTGCCTTCGGCGATCCCGGCAAGGCGATAGCCGCGCGCGGCTTTGCTCAGGTCAGACGGCGCCAGCGCGGCCACGGCGGCAAGCCGTGTGGCAAAAGCGCGCAAGTCATCGGCGGCGTGCGCGGCATCGCCGTCGAGCCATTCCAGCTCCAGCTCCTGGATGCGCTCCTGCGCGGCACTGGCCGGCGCGGTGATGGTGCCGGTGTCGAGCGCGGCTTCGATGCGCGCGCCGTCCTGCGTGACGATCCAGGTGCGGCGGACGAAGTCGGTGCGGAATACCGGCGCCAGCCGGCCGATCAGTGGCGCGAGCACGGTTTGCGCTTCAGTGGGAAAGGTTTGCAGTTCGATGGCTTCGCCGGCAATCTCGGTTTCCCATTCATGCCGGGTGGCCAGTCCCGCCTGGCTGCTGCCGGCGGTCTTCAGCGTCTGCAGCCACTGCTCGCCCTTGCGGCGCAGCCGCAGCGCCGCGCGCGCCTGCGCCAGGTCGCGCTGCGGTGTGTCGAGGTAGACGTTGAGCAGCGTGGCCTCGCCTTGTGCTTGGCCGTTGGCGTCGAGCCAGGCGGCCAGCGGGGCGAGGGCGGTGTCGGGGACGGAGAGTTTGAGTTCGATTTCCTGGGGCATGGGGGGATTTCGGGAGTGGGCGAGGGCGTTATGTTCTCAATCACCACAGACCGGTCCCCTCTCCCGCTTGCGGGAGAGGGTTAGGGTGAGGGCCGGCCTTTGAAGACTGATGGGCCCTATCGCAAGGCACGCGCCTGCCCTCACCCCCGGCCCCTCTCCCGCAGGCGGGAGAGGGGAGCAAACATGCGGGTCGGTTTAACGCGTCAGCAGCTAGTCGCCGTCACCCAAACAACCGCGCCAGCTCCACCCCCGGCTCCTTCGCCCGCATGAACGCTTCGCCCACCAGGAACGCATGCACATCCCCCTCGCGCATGCGCTGCACGTCCGCGGGGCCGAGGATGCCGGACTCCGTCACCACCAGCTTGTCGGCCGGCATGCGCGGCAGCAGTTCGATGGTGTTATCCAGCGAGACCTCGAAGGTGCGCAGGTTGCGGTTGTTCACGCCCAGCAGCGGCGTCTTCAGCCGCAGCGCCACGTCGAGTTCGTCGCCGCCATGGACTTCCACCAGCACGTCCATGCCAAGCTCGTGCGCGCAGGCTTCCAGGTCGGACATCAGCCCCGGGTCCAGCGCGGCGACGATCAGCAGGATGCAATCGGCGCCCCAGGTTCGCGCTTCGTAGACCTGGTACAGGTCGACCATGAAGTCCTTGCGCAGCGCCGGCAGCGGGCAGGCGCCGCGGGCGCGCTTCAGGTAGTCGGCGTGGCCCTGGAAGAAATGCTCGTCGGTCAGCACCGACAGGCACGCGGCCCCGTGGCTGGCATAGCTTTCGGCGATGGCCTCGGGCACGAACTGTTCGCGCAGCACGCCCTTGGACGGCGACGCCTTCTTGATCTCGGCGATCACGCCGGCGTGGCCGGCGGCGATCTTGTCGCGCAGCGCGCGCTCGAAGCCGCGCGGGGCGAAGCCGGCCTCGCCGCGCAGGCTTTCGGCCTCGGCGCGCAGGCTGGGCAGGTCGCGCCGCTTGCGCGCGGCTGCGACTTCGTCGGCCTTGACGGCCAGGATTTTCTGCAGGATGTCGGACATATCGGCGTCTCTTACTGGAACTGCTGCGTGGCCCGCACGAAGGCGTCGAGCTTCTGCCGCGCCGCGCCGCTGGCGATGGCTTCGCGCGCGCGGCGGATGCCGTCCTCGACCGAGTCCGCCACGTTGGCGGCGTACAGCGCGGTGCCCGCGTTCAGCGACACGATCTCGCGCGGCGTGCCTGGCGCGTTGGACAGCGCTTCGAGCAGCATGTCCTTCGACTCGGCGGCATCGGCCACCTTCAGCCCGCGGTTGGAGATCATCGACAGGCCGAAGTCCTCCGGGTGGATCTCGTACTCGCGCACTTCGCCGTCCTTCAGCTCGCCCACCAGCGTGGCGGCGCCCAGCGAGACTTCGTCCATGCCGTCCTTGCCGTACACGACGATGGCGTGCTTGGCGCCCAGGCGCTGCATCACGCGCACCTGGATGCCGACCAGGTCGGGATGGAACACGCCCATCAGGATGTTGGGCGCGTCGGCGGGGTTGGTCAGCGGCCCCAGGATATTGAAGATGGTGCGCACGCCCATTTCCTTGCGGATCGGCGCGACGTTCTTCATCGCCGGGTGGTGCGTGGGCGCGAACATGAAGCCGATGCCGGTTTCCTCGATGCACTGGCCGACCTGCTCGGGCGTGAGCATGATGTTCACGCCCAGCGCCTCCAGCACGTCGGCGCTGCCGGACTTGGAGCTGACGCCGCGGTTGCCGTGCTTGGCGATCTTCGCGCCCGCGGCGGCGGCGACGAACATCGAAGCGGTGGAGATGTTGAAGGTGTGCGAGCCGTCGCCGCCGGTGCCGACGATATCGACGAAGTTCTCGCGGTCCTTCACCGGCACCTTGTTGGCGAACTCGCGCATCACCTGCGCGGCGGCCGAGATCTCGCCGATGGTTTCCTTCTTCACGCGCAGCCCGGTCAGGATCGCTGCGGCCATCACCGGCGAGATCTGCGCCTGCATGATCTGCCGCATCAGGTGCAGCATTTCGTCATGGAAGATTTCGCGGTGCTCGATGCAGCGCGTCAGGGCTTCTTGCGGCGTGATCATGGCGTTCTCGTTGACAGTCTGGATGGCGGGATGGGGGCTGGCGGGCGTGGCATCGAGCAGTCTCATCGCGGCGCCTTGACGAAGTTGGCCAGCAGCGCGTGGCCATGCTCGGACAGGATCGACTCGGGATGGAACTGCACGCCTTCGACGGCGAGCGTCTTGTGGCGCACGCCCATGATTTCGCCGTCCGGGGTCCAGGCGGTGATCTCCAGGCAATCGGGCAGGGTCTCGCGCTCGATCGCCAGCGAATGATAGCGCGTCACGTCAAAGTGTTTGGGCAGCCCGCTGAACACACCTTGCTGCGTGGTCTCGATGGTGCTGACCTTGCCGTGCATCACCTGCCTGGCGCGGATCACCTTGCCGCCGAAGGCTTCGCCGATGGCCTGGTGGCCCAGGCACACGCCCAGCATGGGGATCTTGCCGGCGAAGTGCTGCAGCGCGGCCACCGAGATGCCGGCTTCCTTCGGGCTGCACGGGCCGGGCGAGACGCAGATATGGTCGGGCTTGAGCGCCTCGATTTCCTCGATCGTGATCTCGTCGTTGCGATAGGTGCGCACGTCCTCGCCCAGTTCGCCGAAGTACTGGACCAGGTTGTAGGTGAACGAGTCGTAGTTGTCGATCATCAGCAGCATGGCGTCTGTCTCCTGTTCTTTCAGATGTCGGAGTCCAGGCCATCCTGGACCTGCTCGGCGGCGCGGATCACGGCGCGCGCCTTGGCTTCGGTTTCCCTCCATTCGGCTTCGGGGTCCGAATCGGCGACGATGCCGGCGGCGGCCTGCACATACAGGTTGCCGTCCTTGACGATGCCGGTGCGGATCGCAATCGCCAGGTCCATCTCGCCGCCGAACGACAGGTAGCCCACCGCGCCGCCATAGATGCCGCGCTTGCGCGGCTCCAGCTCGTCGATGATCTCCATCGCATGGACCTTGGGCGCGCCCGACAGCGTGCCGGCCGGGAAGGTCGCGCGCAGCACGTCGAGGTTGCTCATGCCTTCGCGCAGCGTGCCCTCGACCGAGCTGACGATATGCTGCACATGCGAGTATTTCTCGATCACCATCTTGTCGGTGACCTTGACCGAGCCGGTCTCGGCGATGCGGCCGATGTCATTGCGCGCCAGGTCGATCAGCATCACGTGCTCGGCGATTTCCTTGGGATCGTTGAGCAGCTCGGTGGCGAGCTGCGCGTCCTTTTCCGGGGTATTGCCGCGCGGGCGCGTGCCGGCCAGCGGGCGGATGGTGACGATGTGTTCGCTACGGGTGTCACCATTGGTGCCGACCTTGCGCTCTTCCTGCCGCACCAGGATTTCCGGCGACGCGCCCACCACCTGGAAGTCGCCGAAGTTATAGAAATACATGTACGGCGACGGATTCAGCGAGCGCAGCGCGCGGTACAGCGACAGCGGCGCGTCGCGGTAGGGCTTGACCAGGCGCTGGCCGATCTGCACCTGCATCATGTCGCCGGCCATGATGTATTCCTTGGCCTTGTGCACCGCGGCCAGGTAGTCGGCCTTGGCGAACTCGCGATAGACCTCGGTCTGCACCGACGGGCTGGTCACCGGCACGTCGACGGGCTGGCGCAGCTTCATGCGCAGCTCGCGCAGGCGCTGGCGGGCGCGGGAGTAGGCCTCGGGCGTGGTCGGGTCGGCGTAGACGATCAGGTAGAGCTTGCCCGACAGGTTGTCGATCACCGCCAGCTCTTCGCACAGCAGCAGCTGGATGTCGGGCAGGTTGAGGTCGTCGGGCTTCTGCGTATTGGCGAGCTTTTTCTCGATATAGCGCACCGCGTCGTAGCCGAAGTAGCCGGCCAGGCCGCCGCAGAAGCGGGGCAGGCCCGGGCGCAGCGCCACCTTGAAGCGCTGTTCGAACGCGGCGATGAAGTCGAGCGGGTTGCCTTCGTGGGTCTCCACCACCTTGCCGTCGGTGACCACCTCGGTGCGGTTGCCGTAGGCGCGCAGCAGCGTGCGGGCATGCAGGCCGATGAACGAGAAGCGCCCGAAGCGCTCGCCGCCCACCACCGATTCGAGCAGGAAGGTGTTGACGCCGCGGGTCTGCGACTGGGCCAGCTTCAGGTACAGCGACAGCGGCGTTTCCAGGTCGGCAAAGGCCTCGGCGATCAGCGGGATGCGGTTGTAGCCCTGGTCGGCCAGCGATTTGAATTCCAGTTCGGTCATGTCGGTCCTCTTGTGCGGCCCGCGCTGCGCGGTGGAAGGGCGCGGCGCCGCTTATCGGCAATCAGGCTGGAGCGAATGGATACCCGCCCCGTTGGCGGGCCGTGGTGCTAGCGGCTTGCGGACAAGACTGCACACGGCCGGGGAAGGGCGTGCGGCGCGTTCTTGAGCTAAACGTAGCACACGAATATGGCGGCTACGCTGGCTTGCGGCGGGTTTTGGTGGGAATGCCCGGCACGGATAGGTACCTTGGCCGGTGTGGCGAGGCCCTCAGGTAGAGGGCTCGTCAGCAGACTCGCGAACGCACTTTACGCCTGTTGGGAGGCGCGCCAGCGACGCCAGGGCCAGGCCTGCCGATCACTGCCAGAAAAGATGCGTTTGCGGTTGAGGAACATTGAAGGTTCAGGATTTGGTCGGGATCGACGGACTATCGATGACCGGCCCAGTGTGCGGCAAAAAGCGCTGCGGCATGGGCAATGGAGTCGACTATACCATCGGCGTCGACGGCTTGTACAGGGTTGCCATGGTTGTAGCCATAGGGCACCAGCAGCACCCCCATGCCGGCCGCACGGGCCGCCTGCGCGTCGTTTTCGGAGTCGCCCAGCGCCGCCATTGCCGACGGCTCCAGCCCGAAGGCATCGGCCACCTTCAGCAGCGGGTACGGGTCGGGCTTGCGCAGCGCGAAGGCATCGCCGCCATAGACCAGCTCGAAATACTGGGCCAGGCCGGTCTTGGCCAGCAGCGGCTCGGTGAAGCTGTATGGCTTGTTGGTTACGCAGGCCAGGCGCAGCCCGGCCGCCTTCATCGCCGCCAGGCCTTCGCGCACGCCCGGGTAGACCTGCGAGAACTGGCCGTTGATGCGGATGTACTCGCGGTCGTAGAGCGCGTAGGCATCGGCAAACAGGCCATTGGCGTGCAGCGGCGAAAAGCGCGCATCCAGCACGCGCCGGATCAGGTTTTCCGAGCCCTTGCCGACGTAGCTGACGATCTCCTGCTCGGACATCGGCGCCACCGGACCCAGGTTGGGATGCTGGCGGCCCAGCGCCAGCAGCATGGCGTTGATCGATGCGTGGAAGTCGCCCGCGGTGTCGACCATGGTGCCGTCCAGGTCGACGATCACGCCTTCGATGCCGCGCCAGTCGGCGCGGCGCAGCACCACGCCCTCGCTCATTGCCCGGCCTTGGCCAGTTCGCCGCGCAGCGCCGAGATAATGCCGCGGTAGCCGCCGTCGGCATCGGGCTTGCCGAACACGGCCGAACCCGCCACGAAGGTGTCGGCGCCGGCCTTCGCGATCTCGGCGATGTTGTCGACCTTCACGCCGCCGTCGACTTCCAGCAGGATGGTGCGGCCGGTGCGGGCGGTGTATGCATCGATGCGCTGGCGCACGGCGCGCAGCTTGTTCAGCGTCTCGGGGATGAACGACTGGCCGCCGAAGCCCGGGTTGACCGACATCAGCAGGATCACGTCGAGGCGGTCCATCACGTGGTCCAGGTGGTGCAGCGGCGTGGCCGGGTTGAACACCAGGCCGGCCTGGCAGCCGTGGTCGCGGATCAGCGCGAGCGAGCGGTCGACGTGCTCGCTGGCTTCCGGGTGGAAGGTGATGATATTGGCGCCGGCCTTGGCAAAGTCCGGGATGATCCGGTCCACCGGGCGCACCATCAGATGCACGTCGATGGGGGCGGTCACGTGGGGGCGGATCGCCTCGCACACCAGCGGGCCCACGGTCAGGTTGGGCACGTAATGGTTGTCCATCACGTCGAAGTGGATCCAGTCGGCGCCGGCCTCGGTCACGCGGCGCACTTCCTCGCCCAGGCGGGCAAAGTCGGCGGACAGGATGGACGGGGCGATGCGGAAGGTGGGCTGGCTCATGGTGGCGGGCGGTAAAGGCAGGGAATGCTGTTATCGCCGCTGGCGGGCCGCGGGCACCGCCGCACGGCCGCAGGGCAAACGCGGCAAGACGTGGCGGCGGGGGCCGTGGCGGGCGGCACGGCGTTGAAAGACCGATATTCTACGCCCGCCCCGGGCGATCGCGTCCGGCTGGCCCTGGCCTGTGCTCTTGCCCGTCCCGCGCCCATCCCGCACAATGCGGCTACCCCTTTCCCTGCCGGCCGCTCCCGCCGCCGGCCCTGCCCAAATGAGCGAGTACGCTTTCTCCGTCTCGGTACGCACCCAGTACCTGCCGGACCAGTCCGACCCAGAGCGCGGGCGCCACGCCTTCGCCTATACCATCACCATCCACAATACCGGCGAGGTCGCGGCACAGCTGATCTCGCGCCACTGGATCATCACGGACAGCGACAACGGCACCCAGGAAGTCGCCGGCCTGGGGGTGGTCGGCCACCAGCCGCTGCTCAAGCCGGGCGAGCATTTCGAGTACACCAGCTGGGCCACCATCTCGACCCCGGTGGGCTCGATGAAGGGCGAATACTTCTGCGTGGCCGAGGACGGCCACCGCTTCGAGGTGCCGATTCCGGAATTCGCGCTGGTGCTGCCGCGCATGCTGCACTGAGCGCGCGGGGAACCTACGGGCGCGGTGCGCTGTCCTGATCCTGCGGCGGCGCTTGCGTGTCGCCCGGCGCCGGCTGGCGCGACGGGTGCTCCGACGGCGCGCGGGTGGGACGCGGGTGCTTTTTCGCCGTGCCCATGGTCCAGACCACGATAAAGATCAGCAGGAACAGCGCCACGCCGGCTTCCAGGGCGAACAGCAGCATGGGATGGGCTTCGAAGAACTTGCTCATGGCAGATGCAGCGCGGCCCGCGGGGGCGCAGGCGGTGGTTGAGGGATGACGGTGGCATTGTAGGGGCATTCCAGCGGAATGCGGCCCTGCAGGCTGCGCCTTCCAGGACTTTGAACAATAGCAAGATGGCATACGCGGACGCTTTCCCGATTCCACAGGTTTCCCAGGTTTCTTCCTCGCGGCCGCGCCGCATGCGCGGCTGGCTTGCGCTGGCCGGCGCCGCGGTGCTGCTGGCCGGCTGCATGAGCGGCCCGCCGCCGCGCATCGAGACCGCCCCGTCCGGCACCGCGCCGCCGACGGCGTCGTCGCAGAAGGGCCGGCTGCAGGCGGCCAGCTGGGCCGAGATCGGCGGCTGGGCCCAGGACGACGTGCGCGCCGCGTGGCCGGCGCTGCAGCAAAGCTGCCAGGCGCTGAAGAAGCGCGCCGAATGGAGCCGCGCCTGCGCCGCCGGCATGATGGTCAACGCCGGCGACATCAACGCCATGCGCGCGTACTTCGAGAGCAACTTCCAGCCGTACCGCGTGGTCAACGGCGACGGCAGCGACAGCGGCCTGATCACCGGCTACTACGAGCCGATCCTGCACGGCTCGCGCACGCGCCAGGGCCGCTTCCAGGTGCCGCTGTACCGCAAGCCGGCGCAGTTCGGCAACCGCGCACTGCCGGCGCGCGCCGAGTTGCTGCAGAACCCGGCCATGCGCGGCAACGAGCTGGTCTGGGTCGACGACGCGGTCGAGGCCGCCTTCCTGCAGATCCAGGGCTCGGGCCGCATCCGCATGGCGGATGGCAGCATGATGCGGGTGGGCTTCGGCGGCACCAACGACCAGCCGTTCCGCTCGTTCGGCAAATGGCTGCTGGACCGCGGCGAGATCACCCCGGCGCAGGCCACCATGCAGGGCATCAAGGCGTGGGCGCGCGCCAATCCCGGCCGCGTCGAGGAGATGCTCAACATCAATCCGCGCTTTGTCTTCTTCCGCGAGCTGCCGCCCGGCAACGACGGCCCGGTGGGCGCGCTGGGCGTGCCGCTGACCGCGGAGCGCTCGATCGCGGTCGACCCCGCCACGATCCCGCTTGGCGTGCCGGTGTTCCTGTCGACCACGCGCCCGCTGTCGACCGAGCCGATCCAGCGCCTGATGTTCGCGCAGGACACCGGCAGCGCCATCAAGGGCGGCGTGCGTGCGGACTTCTTCTGGGGCGCCGGCGATGCCGCCGGCGAGACCGCCGGACGGATGAAGCAGGGCGGCAGGATGTGGGTGCTGATGCCGCGCAGCTGATTGCGACAGAACCAACACTACGAATGTTGTCTCCCCTCTCCCATTTATGGGAGAGGAGAAAAAGCCAGCGGATTCAGCGGCCGCGCTGGTCCACGATCCGCTTCGCCTTCCCCACCGACCGTTCGATCCCGCCCTCGGGCAGCACCTCGATGCCGGCGCTCACGCCGATATAAGACTTGATCTCGTGCGCCAGGCGCTCGCGCGCGCCCTGCGAGCGCGCCGTGTCGCTGCCATGCGCGCATTCGACCCGCACCGTCAGCGTATCCATGTGGCCGTCCTTGGCCAGCACGCACTGGTAGTGCGGCGCCAGCTCGGCATGGCGCAGGATCAGTTCCTCGATCTGCGACGGGAACACGTTGACGCCGCGCACGATCATCATGTCGTCGGTCCGGCCAGTGACCTTCTCCATGCGGCGAAATGCCGCGCGTGCCGTGCCCGGCAGCAGCCGGGTCAGGTCGCGCGTACGGTAGCGCACCACCGGCATCGCTTCCTTGGTCAGCGAGGTGAACACCAGTTCGCCGAACTCGCCGTCGGGCAGCACCGCGCCGGTGTCCGGATCGATGATCTCGGGGTAGAAATGGTCTTCCCAGATGGTCGGGCCGTCCTTGGTCTCGGCGCATTCGTTGGCCACGCCCGGCCCCATTACCTCCGACAGGCCATAGATGTCGACCGCCGAAATGCCCATGCGCTTCTCGATCGCCAGCCGCATCTCCGGCGTCCACGGCTCGGCGCCGAAGATCCCTACGCGCAGCGAAGTGCTGGCCGGGTCGATGCCCTGGCGCTCGAATTCATCGGCGATCGCCAGCATGTAGCTGGGGGTCACCATGATCACCTCGGGCCCGAAGTCCTGGATCAGCTGCACCTGCCGCTCGGTCTGGCCGCCGCCGAACGGGATCGCGGTCAGGCCGGCCTTCTCGACCCCGTAGTGCGCGCCCAGCCCGCCGGTGAAGAGTCCGTAGCCGTAGCTGATGTGCACCTTGTCGCCGCGCCGCGCGCCCGAGGCGCGGATCGAGCGCGCCATCACCGTGGCCCAGTTGTCGATGTCCTGCAGCGTGTAGCCGACCACGGTGGGCTTGCCGGTGGTGCCGGACGAGGCATGGATGCGCGCCACCCGGTCCTGCGGCACGGCGAACATGCCGAACGGGTAGTTGTCGCGCAGGTCCTGCTTGCTGGTGAACGGAAAGCGGGCCAGGTCGGCCAGCGATCGCAGCTGGTCCGGGTGCACGCCGGCCTGGTCGAACTTGCGCCGGTAGACCGGCGAATTGGCGTAGGCGTGGTGGAGCGACCATCTCAGGCGCTCCAGCTGCAACGCCTGCAACTCGGCGCGGCTGGCGGTCTCGATCGGGTCCAGGGGCAGATCGGTCAGGCGCGTGCTCATGGGGTCTCCTGCACGGGGGCGTTGGTCGTCAGTGTCTTGCAGGCCTTGCTCAGGCGCCTTCGGTGCCATCGGGCGGCGGCACCACGTGTCCCTTGATCTGCGCCGACTTGCCGCGGAACATCGCCACCACCTGGCCCGCGGCATTGGTCACGCGGATATCGTAGATGCCATGCCGGCCCGACAGGACCTGCTCGGTGGCTTCGGCGGTGAGCACGTCGTCGCCGTGCACGGGCCGCAGGAATTCGATGCTGCAGCCGGCCGCCACGGTGTTGATGTTATGGCTGTTGCAGGCAAAAGCAAAAGCGGAATCGGCCAGCGTAAACATCAGGCCGCCGTGGCAGATGCCGTGGCCGTTGAGGAATTCCCTGCGCACCGGCATGGTCAGCCGCGCATAGCCCGGCCGCACCGCCTCGACCGTGATGCCCAGCCAGCGGCTGCAGGTGTCGGCTTCATACATCGCGGCCGCGGCGGCTTCCGCAAGGGCCTGGGGGTCCTGTTTCAAGCTGGTCTCCTGTCTGGGGATGCGGGGCAGGCCCGCGGTCTACTTGCCGGTGAAGTGCGGGGCGCGCTTGCCGAGGAAGGCGTTGACCCCCTCCGCATAGTCGGCCGACTGGCCAAGCTCGCGCTGCAGGTCGCGTTCCAGGTCGAGCTGGGCGTCGAGCGTGGAGGTGGTGCTGGCATACATGGCGCGCTTGATCGCGGCCAGCGCGCGCGTCGGCTGCGCGGCCAGGTGGGTGGCCAGCGCCAGCGCCTGTTCCGGCAGCAGCGGATCGTCCATGGTCTGCCACACCAGGCCCCAGGCTTCGGCATCCTCGGCGCTCAGGCGCTCGCCGGTCATGGCCAGGCCCAGTGCGCGGGCCATGCCGATGCGCTGCGGCAGCAGCCAGGTGCCGCCCGAATCCGGCACGAGCCCGATCTTGACGAAGGCCTGGATAAAGCTGGCGGAGCGCGCTGCCAGCACCATGTCGCAGGCCAGCGCCAGGTTGGCGCCGGCACCGGCCGCGGTGCCGTTGACCGCCGCCACCACCGGCAGCGGCAGCGCCTGCAGCCGGCGGATCAGCGGGTTGAACCAGGTATCGATCAGCTCGCCCAGGTCGGTCATGTGGCCGGGGGTGAAATCCAGGTCGGCCAGGTCTTGCCCGGCGCAGAAGCCGCGGCCCGCACCCGTCAGCAGCAGGGCCCGGGCGCCGCCGGCCTCGACGTGGTCGAGCGCCTGCTGCAGCGCCTGGTGCATGGCGCGGGTGAAGCTGTTGAGCTTGTCGGGACGATTCAGCGTGATGACCGCGACCGGTCCCTGCCAGGCCAGCAGGATGGGGCCGCTCTCGATGCTGACCGGCTGGCCAGCGGGCGTGGACGTCGGGGGCATGGTTGTCTCCTGCCGGATGGAATCGATGACTCCAGGCTTGCGGTCGGTACGGGCTGATGCCTCTCTAAAATAAACCGACCAGTCGGTCGGCAAATGTTAGCATCAATTTTTGCCCGCGGGTAGGACGAGATCGGCGCAAATGGCGGTCGCAGCGCAATGCCGGCCGACGGCACCGCTCTATAATCGCGCTGCCAACAACAATCTGAAACCCCGCCGGCCTGCGCGAGCGAAGCCCGGCGCGCTCTCCCATTCGCATTGGAAATCCTATGAAGAAATTCGCTGCATTGCTCCTGATCTCCTCGGTCGCGCTGTTCGCCGCGTGCGGCAAGAAAGAGTCCGCCCCCGCACCGGCCGCCGGCACGGATACGGCCGCCAAGATCGTCGTGGGGCTGGACGACAATTTCCCGCCGATGGGTTTCCGCGATGCCAATAATGAGCTGGTCGGCTTCGATATCGATATGGCCAAGGAGGCCAGCCGCCGTCTCGGCATGACGGTCGAGTTCAAGCCGATCGACTGGAGCGCCAAGGAGGCGGAGCTGAACGGCAAGCGCGTGGATGTGCTGTGGAACGGGCTGACCATTACCGAAGAGCGCAAGAAGAACATCAGCTTTACCGCGCCCTACATGACCAACCACCAGATCGTGATCGTCGGCGCCCAGTCGCCGGTGAAGGCCAAGGCTGACCTGGCCGGCCGCATCGTCGGCGCGCAGGACGGCAGCAGCGCGGTGGATGCCATCAAGAAGGAAGCCCAGGTTGCCGCGAGCCTGAAGGAACTCAAGACCTTCGGCGATAACGTGACGGCGCTGATGGACCTGTCGGCCGGCCGCCTCGACGCGATCGTGGTGGATGAAGTGGTGGGCCGCTACCTGATCAGCAAGCGTGCCGGCGAATACCGGGTGCTGGACGAAAACTTCGGCACCGAGGAATACGGCGTCGGCGTGCGCAAGGATGACGCCGAGCTGCTCGGCAAGCTCGACCAGACCCTGGCGTCGATGAAGCAGGACGGCACCGCGGCGCGTATCGCCACGCAGTGGTTCGGCACCGATATCACCAAGTAATCCAGATCCGGCGTGACGCCCCTGTCTGTTTGGACCGGGGGCACGCCACCCCCGACCCTTTCGCCTGGCGTCGCGGGGCCTACCTCCTTCTGTAAGCGCGAGCATGGATTACGTCTTATCCCTTCTGCTGCCATTGGCGCAGGGTGCCAAAGTCACGCTGACGCTATTCGCCATCACGCTCGCCCTGTCGGTGCCGCTCGGGCTTGCGCTGGCACTGGCGCGCATTTCGTCATGGCCGCTGCTGAGCGGCCTGGTCAACGGCTATATCTGGCTGATGCGCGGCACGCCGCTGATGCTGCAGATGCTGTTTATCTATTTCGCGCTGCCGTTCGTGCCGGTCATCGGCGTGCGGCTGCCGGATTTTCCCGCGGCAGTGGTGGCCTTCGCGCTCAACTACGCCGCATACTTCGCGGAAATCTTTCGCGCCGGGATCAAGTCGGTCGACCGCGGCCAGTATGAGGCCAGCAAGGCGCTGGGCATGACGTACTTCCAGACCATGCGGCGGGTGGTGCTGCCGCAGATGGTCAGCCGCGTGCTGCCGCCGGTCAGCAACGAGACCATTACGCTGATCAAGGACACATCGCTGATCTACGTGCTGGCCCTCAACGACATCCTGCGCACCGCGCGCGGCATCGTGCAGCGCGATTTCACCACCACGCCTTTCCTCGTCGCCGCGCTGTTCTACCTGGTGATGACGCTGATTCTGACCTGGTTCTTCCAGAATCTCGAAAAACGCTATGCCAAACATGATGACTAGCCCGAACGGCGCCCCTTCCCACGATGCGCCCGGCGTCATGATCGCGGCACGGGACATCGTCAAGTCGTTCGGGCCGCTGCAGGTCTTGCGCGGCGTTTCGCTGACCCTGCGCAAGGGCGACGTCACCGCGGTGATCGGCCCGTCGGGATCGGGCAAGAGCACCTTGCTGCGTTGCCTGAACCATCTCGAGGTGATCGACCGCGGCAGCCTGCAGATCGAAGGCGAGACGCTGGCCGCGCCCGGCCCCGACGGCGCGGCGCGCTATGTCGCGGACGCGGACGTGCGCCGCATCTGCCGGAAGATGGGCATGGTGTTCCAGTCGTTCAACCTGTTCCCGCACATGACCGTGCTGCAGAACATCATCGAGGCGCCGGTGACCGTCAAGGGGCTGCGGCGCGATGCGGTTATTCCCAGGGCCGAGGAACTGCTGCGCAAGGTCGGCCTGCTGGCCAAGCGCGACAGCTACCCGGCGCGGCTGTCCGGCGGCCAGAAGCAGCGCGTGGCGATTGCGCGCGCGCTGGCGATGGAGCCCGACATCATGCTGTTCGACGAGCCCACTTCCGCGCTGGACCCGGAACTGACCGGCGAGGTGCTGCGCACCATGCGCCAGCTCGCGGAAGAGCATATGACCATGCTTGTCGTCACCCATGAAATGGGGTTTGCGCGGGAAGTGGCGAACCACGTCGTGTTCATGGACGAAGGCAGGATTCTCGAGGAAGGCCCGCCCGGCCAGGTATTCGGGGCACCCGCCCACGCGCGCACGCGCGAATTCCTGGCACACATGCTCTAGCCGGCGCCGCCACGCCGCAACCGATGGCAGAATAGCCCGCAGCCGGTGGCGACGATGCCATCCGCCTGACCATACATAGGAGAAGACATGCCGTACGAAAACATCCTGGTCGAGACCCGGGGCCGCGTTGGCCTGGTCACGCTGAACCGGCCCAAGGCCCTGAACGCGCTCAACGATGCGCTGATGGACGAACTGGGCGCCGCGTTGACGGCCTTTGACCAGGATGAGGGTATCGGTGCCATCGTCATCACCGGCAGCGAGCGCGCGTTCGCCGCCGGTGCCGATATCGGCATGATGGCCAAGTACTCCTTCATGGATGTCTACAAGGGCGACTACATCACCCGCAACTGGGAAACCATCCGCAAGATCCGCAAGCCGGTGATCGCCGGCGTGGCCGGCTATGCGCTGGGCGGCGGCTGCGAGCTGGCGATGATGTGCGACATCATCATCGCGGCGGATACGGCGAAATTCGGGCAGCCCGAGGTCAAGCTGGGCACCATGCCCGGCGCGGGCGGCACGCAGCGGCTGCCGCGTGCGGTGTCCAAGGCCAAGGCGATGGACCTGTGCCTGACTTCGCGCATGATGGACGTCGCCGAAGCCGAGCGCGCGGGCCTGGTGTCGCGCGTGGTGCCGGCCGACAAGCTGCTGGACGAAGTGCTGGCGGCGGCCGAGACCATTGCCGGGTTCTCGCTGCCGGTGGTCATGATGATCAAGGAATCGGTCAACGCCGCCTACGAGACCACGCTGGCAGAGGGCGTTCATTTCGAGCGCCGGCTGTTCCACGCCACCTTCGCCACCGAAGACCAGAAGGAAGGCATGGCCGCCTTCGTCGAGAAGCGCAGCCCGAATTTCCAGCATCGTTGAAGCGCTGGCATCAGGGAATACCCGAGGTGGGTTCAGGGGTATTGCGGCGCTCACGCCCCTCGGCCGCCGCGAATTTCCTTTCCCGTTCAAGGGCTTACACAAGGATCGGCGGAACGTTTAGCGGAGCGCCGTGACAAAGGTGTTGCAAGGGCGGCGAAACCGGCCTACTATTCGCCCCCTCGCAACACAACGCGGCCCTGCAAGGCAGGCGCGGCAAGGGTTGCGGGGTTGGCCGGAAGGTTGGTGCAGCAAGGGATCGCGGCGCTGACGGCAGCAAAAAAGATTGCTGCAAACGGTTGACGAAACGAAGAAAGCT